>NZ_JBEOPO010000032.1:0-65460 GCF_040310145.1 Shewanella sp. S1-49-MNA-CIBAN-0167
AAAATTAATTTTGAAAGCCTGCTGGCTCTAGCTTGCTCTATAATTTGGCTGCCAATGTGAAAGATCAACAGCCCCTAGTCTTTGAGTTAATCCTCTGGATAAACGGTACTCACACTTTACTCAATTCATTTAGCGCTTCGATGGCTAAAGCCGCCTTTTCTGTTTGCACAAAAATATGGTCATGATAATACGCGGCAATAACATTAGCGCTAATGCCTTTTTCGGTGAGTTTATTGGCCACTGCAGCCGTTAAACCGACGGCATCAAGGCTAGAGTGTACCGTTAAGGTAATGCCTTTAAATACTGATTCAAATGACAAACCGCCCTCAATAGCAGCCGCTTTTGTTAATACTAATGTCAGCCCTTCAGATTCGCGAAACGTCGCCAGTGGCGATAAAGTTTGGTAATCACCATATTGCCCCTGCACTGAGCAAAAAACATATTCGTCATCTAATAATACCGGTGACATCGATGCGAGTAGTGCCGTTAAATTTGTTTCACCTACCATTCTTTTTTCCTTAAATATTTTTCCGTTATAAAGCGATTTTATGAATCAAGGTATTCTTTTGCAAATAAAAAGGGGCTGCCTGACTAAAATGTCGCCTAACTTAAATGCAGCTTATGCCACCCAGCTACAACATAAGTGACCAAGGTAACCCTATCCAGTCTTAATATACTTAACAAGTTAAGCCTTGCTTGGTTGGCTATCACCGAGTGAACTGGAGCCCCAATATCGCGCATAAATAATCCTATTAAGCTTGGATATGGCTAACCAACAGCACAAAACGACTATTCAACCTTCTTTTTGCTCAAATAACGATCAGACGCACTGCCTTAGTGCAATTATCGTTTTAGTTGTATTTGATTATGAAATATCAAAATAAATCATCATAATCGCAGTAAAAATAAAGATATCTCATAAAAATAGAGGTTATTATTGATAATATTTAAATAAAAAGATATTTCGAAGAGATAAAATCATTAAAACAACCAATTTTATGATGTTATCTTAAAAAACAAACTTGGCAGTTAACCAAAATGCTGGCAAAGTAGTGGCAGAAAAAGATTAGCCAACGCTGCTGGAGCCGTACTATGTGTTCAATATTTTCGATTTTAGATATCAAAACTGATGCAAGCCAACTTCGTCATGTGGCCTTAGAAATGTCAAAATTACTGCGTCACCGCGGTCCAGATTGGTCTGGTATTTATGCTGATGAACATGCCATTTTAGCTCATGAACGTTTATCCATTGTTGACGTTGACCACGGAGCGCAACCGCTTATCAGCACTGATGGCAACTTAGTCTTAGCCGTAAACGGTGAAATTTATAACCACAAGCAATTAAAAGCTCAGCTTGGTGACAAATACCAATATAAAACTAACTCAGATTGTGAAGTGATTTTGTCACTTTACCAAGAATACGGTTGTGACTTTTTAGACAAACTGAACGGCATCTTTGCATTTGTACTGTACGACAAAGCCAAAGGCACTTACTTAATCGGCCGCGATCATATGGGTATAATCCCACTTTACACTGGCTTCGATGCATCTGGTAACTTCTATGTTGCCTCTGAAATGAAAGCATTAATGCCGGTATGTAAAACCGTTGCTGAGTTTTACCCTGGACAGTATTTATATTCTGCCGACGGTAAACCAACCCAGTATTATCAACGTGATTGGCGCGATTTTGATGCGGTTAAAGACAACCCAGCAAGCATTGAAGAGTTGCGTGAAGCATTAGAAGCCGCAGTAAAACGCCAATTAATGTCAGATGTACCTTACGGGGTATTATTGTCTGGTGGGTTAGATTCATCCGTGATCTCTGCCATTACCCAAACTTACGCCAAACATCGTATTGAAAACGACGGCGAAACTGGCGCATGGTGGCCACAGCTGCATTCATTTGCCGTAGGGTTAGCGGAATCTCCTGACTTAGTTGCCGCACAAAAAGTGGCTGACGCCATTGGCACCATTCATCATCCTATTGTCTATACCTTCCAAGAAGGCTTAGATGCGATTAAAGAAGTGATTTATCATCTCGAAACTTACGATGTCACCACTATTCGAGCAGCAACGCCAATGTATTTAATGGCGCGTAAAATTAAAGCCATGGGCATTAAAATGGTGCTGTCTGGCGAAGGTGCTGACGAGTTATTCGGTGGTTATCTGTATTTCCACAAAGCGCCTAACGCGCAAGCATTTCATGAAGAGTTAGTTCGTAAGCTAGATAAACTGCACTTATTTGACTGCTTGCGTGCCAACAAATCCATGGCGGCATGGGGACTTGAAGCTCGGGTGCCTTTCTTAGATAAAGAATTTATCGACGTGGCAATGCGCATTAATCCAGAAGCCAAAATGTCTAAAGATGGCCGCATCGAGAAGCATATTTTACGTCAGGCATTTGAGGATAAATTGCCAAAAGAAGTAGTATGGCGTCAAAAAGAGCAGTTCAGTGATGGCGTAGGTTACTCTTGGATTGATGGTCTAAAAGCACACGCAGCAGAAAACGTCGGCGACGTGCAATATGCTAACGCAAAGTTCCGTTTCCCATACAACACGCCAGAGTCAAAAGAAGCCTATTTTTACCGCAGCTTCTTTGAAGAGTTTTTCCCATTAGCCAGCGCAGCTGAAACAGTGCCCGGAGGAAAAACAGTGGCTTGTTCAACCCCTGAAGCACTATTGTGGGATGCAAGTTTGCAAGGACTTAACGACCCATCAGGCCGCGCAGTTAAAAACGTTCACGCTAGCGCATATTAATTTTTCCTCGATAGCTAAACACCACCCTATTGGGTGGTGTTTTTGTTTGCCTCCATCTTGTAAGATAATGACAACAGCGTCCAGAGGCATAATGCTTAGCGTATTAATTGAGCAACAATAAGGTTTCCCATGACAGATATCAGTATTTTCAATCTTGAAATGACCGACCCTAGTCAATTAAAGCCTAAAAATGATCCCAACGGATTAACCGTGGTTGAGGTAAAAATAAAACAATATCAATTTAATCGGTTTCTATATCAATTTGTCGGTGCAGGGTGGCAATGGACAGATAAACTGACCTTGACCGATAGCCAGTGGCAAGAATATAGCGAAGCGGACAATTTACATTTGTTTGTGGCCTATAAAGATGGCGCACCAGCGGGTTACTTTGAATTGCAGCAGCAAGAAGAAGCGACTGTAGAGATTATGTATTTTGGCTTAGGCGAACGCTTTATCGGTAAAGGATTTGGCGGCTATTTACTGACCCAAGCCATTGAGCAAGCTTGGTTGTTACCCAACACCCGCCGAGTTTGGGTACATACTTGCTCGTTAGATCACCCCAGCGCATTACAAAACTATCAAGCACGCGGATTCAGTTTATTTAGAACTGATACCGAACCAAGAATGAACCCAAACTCTGCGTAGCGAAAAAAGGTCATGGATAACTGTCGTACTAACGGTTTTTACACGCGATACTGCGTTGTTGTAATATTTCAAGTAACGCGCTTTTTTGTTGCTCGTTCATTGAGTGCCAAGCCAGAATTTCGTCGAGCGAGCGATGACACCCTAAACAGACATCCTGTGCATCTAAACAACATTGCCTCACGCAAGGTGAGGCAATTTGATTAACGTTACTCTGACCATACGCCATATTCATTACCATTGGTGTCAGAAAAATGAAAACGTCTACCCCCAGGAAAACTGAATACGGCTTTGGTTATCTGTCCACCAGCCTGAATAATTTTGGCTGCGGTCGCGCCTAAATCTTGGCTATAGAGCACAATTAACGGGCTGCCTTTAGCTAAGGTAAATTGACACTCAGCTCGATAAAAACCACCATCAATTCCGACCTTCAAAAAGCAGCTGTATTCAGGACCATAGTCTTGAAACTGCCAACCAAAAACCTGAGTAAAAAAGGCTTTGGTTGCAATGATGTCTTTCACGGGTATTTCTAAATAATTAATACTATGATGTTGACTCATGCTCACCTCTATTACTCAGGGCTAAAACTAAGAACTAATGCTAAGAACTAAGACTAATAACTATTACTAGGTACAATCACTCAGTACTCATATTAATACTATCACTCATATCCAGTACTCATACGATAGCGCAATACTATGGCTTACGGCATTAATATGATGATTGATTCGATAGCTAGATTATAGCTGTCGCCCTATTGTTGCACCAATGCCGCAACGGCACCAATAACACCGCCAAACACACCACCCCATACAACTAACCAACCTAAATGGGTTTTAATCATATCTTGGATGATTTGTTTAACTAATTCAGGCGTAAGTTCGTTTAAACGCTGTTCGACAATATTGGCCACCTTCGCTTGCATATCAGCGATGATATTTGGCTTTTCAAGTTCATTGACTAAAATCGCATTAAACTCTTCACTTTGAGCCAGTTCAACTAAAGACAGTTTCATTTTTTCAATAAAAGGCTCTTTTAGTGGGATCAACGCCTCTGTGCCACCAAACATTGCTATCATGGCACCAAATGATGACTTTTCGATGGTCGACACCAATGCATCGAATGACGGCGCCAAATCAATTTGTTCAATCACAGGTGTTAAATCAATACTGCTGGCACTGCTGGTTGTCAAAAAGCGATCGATATTCTCTTGGGTAAAAAATTGTTTCATCATTAAATGTTTAATGCCCAATTTAAACTCTTCGAAACGCGATGGAACCACTCCAGAGCCATACAAACCGGGGACCTTTTCAAACAACATATGGATCGCCAACCAATTTGTTAACGCACCCGATAATGCAAATAATCCTATCGTCAGCACAATCTGTTGTTCTAACACATACCCGACCAGCATAAGAATGGCCGCAATAAGGTTGGTTAATACACTCTTATTCAATCTCTGTTCCTTAACATCTACGATGAAAAAATAATAAAAAAACCTCAGTTATTTTACCAGAAAAATAACTGAGGTCTAAAATAACTAACGCTTATATTTTGATAGTTTGAGCCAGCAAGGTCAAACAGCCGTCAATCGAGTTCACATTGGTGATTTATGCTAAGAACCAACTGATTCCGACTCAACAATGCCCTCTATATCGTGGCGATTAATTAATAATACCCCGGTACTTTGCGCCAATGCTTGTGCTTTTTGATACATCTGACTGATAATATCAAGCTGCTGATCCTGTGGTGAGACAAACACATCCTCTAAATACCACACAGGCGCCAGTCGTAATGAAGAAAACGACGGATACAGTTGAATAAAACCCATCATTTTATCTTCTTTGAACGACACAAAAATCATCGAATCATTTTCAGCCAAGCGATGTTTCAAAAAAGCATGGCAGGCACGATAGTCTGAGGCTTGGTGTAATTGCTGCCGATATTGATCAAATAGCAGGCTCAGCGGTTCTAAATCTATGCTCGAAGCAAGACGAATTTGCATTTGTCATCCTTGAAAATTGAGGTTAAATCCGCGCATGGATACTGCAGATATTATGCTAAATAAATGATGCCATCACGCCATAAGGGCCAAGGATAACATCCCGCTATAACGACTTAACACTCCTAGTTAAAGTCAGATACGAAAATAAGTTAACAATAAGATAAAATAAAACCTATTAATTACATAAACTTAAATATAACGCTACCATCAATAAACCTAAATGTAAATTAATCAGTTTTGCGGCCAAAATAATGATTTGCAAAGATAGTTTTTTTGCTAAAATAGGTACCTGTTACCATTGTTTTTATCAAGACTACTTCATATGACCCCGTTTTTAGCTCAGTTGCGCTCAGCGGTTAAACCGCGCTCTCGTATTCAAAAATTAACCCTTTATGGATTAACAATTTACCTATTGTCTTGCGCTGTACTCGGTGGATTAATTCCTTATATTGCCAAACAACAAGCACCAGAGATATTAGCCGAGCAATTAGGTAGAGACGTTAGTCTACAAGACATTAGTATCAATCCTTTTACGCTAGAACTAACGGTATCGGGTTTGGTTATCAATGAAGCTAATAGTCAGCAAACCTTTGCATCACTAGCCACGCTGTATGGCAACATTCAATTGTGGCAATCCATCACATCTTGGACATTAGTGATTGAAGATATCCGTCTAGCACAACCCACTATCCGAGTGTCGCTTACTCAAACCGATGATCAACAGGTTGTATTTAACTTTAGTGATATTATCAAGCGCCTAGGTAAAGACACTCAATCAACACCAGCCAATACTGCACCGACAAGTCTACCTGCGATAAACATCGGTAAAATTGAGCTGCTACAAGGTGTGTTCACCTTAGATGACAACGTCACCGATACTCATATCAACTACCCAAATATCAATCTGTCATTGACACAATTTAGCAGCTTGAGTACCGCGTTAGAGGATAAACAAGACCAGGTTAATCGCTATAATCTGAGCATAGAAGATCAATTTAACGGCTCGGTGGCACTGCAAGGACAATTTCAATTATCGCCATTAGCAATACAAGGTGATCTCGACGCTGCTGGCGTTGATTTATCTCGTTATTGGACTTTTGTTGATCAACTGTTTGCGATTAACTTATCTGAAGGCATGCTCAGCGTAAACGGCCAGTACACTGTGACGTTACAAGATAAAAACTTAGCCCCAATAAGCCACATTAATGTCACCAAAGCGCAGATAGTGATTAACCGTTTTAAAGCGCTACATCAGCAAGATGAAAAAATCGCCATTGATGTGTTAGCGTTAAAAAATATCAATGTAGATAGCCAGAAAAAACTTGTTAGCATTGATGAGTTTCATACTGAAAATGGTAAAATCAAACTCAACATCACCCCTAAAGGAGCTGATTTAGTCGCGTTACTGTTACCTCAAAATACTCAACTTCTCGACGATGCTGCTTCGAGCCAAACTGATACTAATGACACCACAGATACCACAGAGGTTGCAAATGTCTCAAATATCACTGACGCCAGCATAGAGGCAGAGTCTGACATAACCACTGAACAAGTCACCCAAACACCTGACGCTATTGTGACCCAAGCACCGCAAACAAACGCAGGTTCACCCCGCCCGTCACAAACTGAAATGACAAGCCAAAATGTTGATCCTAATACTGCTGATAAGGTTGATTCTCCATGGTTAGTCAATTTACATAAAATCACTGTGGCACAGTACCAAGTAGACCTTGGGGAAGGCATTGCCAGTGATAACATCATCCTTTGGCAACTCGGTCCCATTGATGTCTCAACCGGCTTGGTAAAATCTGATTTATCCACCCCTATTGATTACCAATTCTCGACTGGCATCAATGCGCAAAGCCTATTAACGTCGACAGGGCAAGTCGATGCATTAGCACAAACGATTAATGCTGATATCGATTTTAGTAATATGTTGCTGTCACGCTTGCAACCCTATATCGCACCATACATTAATATCACAGTAGAAGACGGGGTATTTTCCACTAAAGGTAATTTACATGCCGATGCTAAAGATACCCTCACCTACACAGGCAGCGCTAACATCAACCAGCTGCACATTAACGATAATGTGCTAAATAAACCATTGCTGACATGGGAAACCATGGACATCAACCAGTTATCGTTTGATCGCCAACAAGCTATCATTGACATCGATGAAATAAACTTCGATAAACTCTTTAGTCGCATCATTATTTCACCCGATCGCGGCACTAATATCAGCCAGCTGATCCACACAAAAAAAGCCACAACCGATCCCGTGGAGATAAAGCAAGCTGTTGATAGCGTTGATCCGAGCAAATTGATAGTCGATCAGCGCAAAGCTGATGCCTCAACACTGAATTCATCAGCAGGCAGTGAACCGCCAATGACAGATTCACCGCAAATGCAATTCAACATTAATAAAATAGGCATTAAAGACAGCTCAGCTTTTTTTGCGGATAACTCATTAACACCTAATTTTGCTTCAGGCATAGAAATGCTCAATGGCCAAATTAGCCATCTTTCATCGAAACCACAGACCACGGCATCGGTTGATTTGGTGGGTAAAATCGATAGATATGCTCCGGTGACGTTAAAAGGTGAGATAAATCCGTTACTCGACCAACCGTATCTTGATCTTAACTTGAATTTTGACAACGTAGAGTTAACCTCGGTCAATCCCTATTCAAGTACTTATGCTGGCTATTACATAGATAAAGGCCAATTGTCATTAGACCTAAACTACCAACTTAAAAACACTGCATTAGTTGGCAGTAATCACGTCGTCATTGATCAACTTAAACTGGGCAAACCCAGCAATAGCAGTTTAGCAACCAGTCTACCGGTGACGTTGGCGGTGGCATTATTGCAAGATCGCCACGGTGTGATTGATTTGGGCGTTGATGTCTCAGGGGACCTTGATTCTCCCAACTTCAGCTTTGGAAGCATAATCGTGAATGCTTTGGGTAATATTATTACCAAAGCCGTGACCTCACCCTTTTCATTCTTAGCAGGCCTTGTGGATGGTGATGAGGAAATGGATAAAATCAGTTTTGATTACGGACTCAGCAGTCTTTCACTTAAACAAAAAAATACCCTCGACAAACTGGCTAAAGCATTAATAGACAGACCGCTGCTGAATCTCAATATTAAAGGCAGTATTGACTTAATTAACGATAAACAAGCGTTAGCTGAAATCAAACTGCATAAACAACTGGCTATAACAGCAGGGATAAAATTTAACACGTTACCAAAAAGTTTATCTGCCAGCCAGTTCCCTGCAACAGGGCCATTAGCTGATGCACTGTATCAATTAGTTGAGCAAGAATTGTCGCAGCCACCATTAGCGATAAAACAATCTTTACAACAAGAAACTCCAGAGCTGACAGAAGTAGAGCTCGTTACTCGCTGGCACATTGGCTTATACAATATGCTTAAAAACCACCAGCAGATCACTACAGATGAATTTGGCCAATTAGCACAACAGCGGGCCAGCGCAGTTAAAGCGTATTTAATTGATCAAGCAGGCATTGATGCGGGAAAAGTTTTTGTACTAGAAAGCCGCATCAACACCGTAGAAGATGCCGCTGAAGCATTGCTTGAACTACAAGTAAATTAACCCGTCATAGCTATTAACGGCTCTCGACATCGGGTAGACTGCGCATACATTGTAAACGAGGAATAACAGGCGTTTGCAATCATGCCGTATCATTAATATTGTTAAGATTGAGGTTTTATATGTTTATCGTTCGCTGGATTTTAGGTCGAATTATTTTGTTGTTAAATTTTGTGTTTGCTCCTAAAAAGCGCCAACGTCCGCAAGATCAACAAGTCATTGTCGATCAACAGACTCAATCGCTGGCATTGTATCAATACGCCGCCTGCCCTTTTTGTGTCAAAGTTCGTCGTGAAATGCGTCGTCAAAACTTAACCATTAACTTAGTTGATGCCAAACAAGATGAGCACAAAAGCGTGCTAACCGAGCAAGGTGGCAAACTCAAAGTCCCTTGTCTACGTATCGAGCAAGATGGCAAAACCCAATGGCTATATGAATCAAAAGCCATTATGAGCTACCTCAACGAGCGTTTTGCGTAAACCACAATTCGTATTATTTCGCCACAGTTTAGCTTAATGCTGTGGCTAACAGATTGCTGTATATATTCTTTTGTTTTTTAGACCATTGTTGTATCAATAAATGGTTGATAATTATCTTCTGCAGCTTTTTCCAGATATCATTTAGGATAAAAAACTGATGAGGTTATGTGTGTCAAAAATCGGCTTAATCATTTGTAGCGCCATACTTCTAAGCGCCTGTAGCACCAGCGAACCAGACCCAATGGACTATGTTGGCCAGTTTCGCGACGCATTCAGCACGCAAATTAAAGGTAAAGGGATTAAGTTATTTGTCTATAAAGCCAAATTAGCTACCGCCCTTGATCGTAGCATTCCCGGTGATGCTCCTCGAGATAGAGTCATTCGCCGCAGTAAACAAGATGCCCAAAGCTATCAAATAGAACTACGTAAAGCTGAAAATCGCCTAGAACTGTGGCATCAACAAATCGATCTTGGCCTTAAAAAAACCATCGAAATGAACGGTTATTGTAAAGCCGGATTTATCGAATTAAGTCGTTATGTTGAAACTGAACGCGGTGAAATTCGTGGCGAATGTAACGATGGTGCTACCGCTGAAGATATCAAAAAATTCGGGGTTTAATGAGTAAACCCCGTTCGGGATACTAAACGGTTGTTAATCAGGTAAAATATTCTGATATTTACCGCTTTATCTCATCTTTTAACCCGAGTTGAGGTAATTTAGCTGATGATGTTTTACCTGACTTGAAAGACTAATACTGTCGCTGACGGATAAAACACTATATCCAGCTAAGCAATTAAGCTAAAATAGCATCCAAATTTTCTCGTGATGTTGCCGTTGGCTCTAAGACCAGTGTCATCACGCTTTGATAAGCTGTTTATCATCAAAAATGATATCAATAGCTTGTCGTTTACAAAGTAAGAAATCAGATGAATAGAAAGCAAGAGATGATCAAAAAGCTGGCTAAACGTGCCAAGGCTCGCCAAAACAAAGTGGTGCCGTCTAACCCTAGCAGCAAGGCTGTTGAGCGTTATATCTCTAAAGCTGAACGCGAAAAAATTGCGGTAACAGAAGCCGCAGAACAAGCCGCAGCAACAGAGACCAGCAACACTGAAACTGATAAAGACTAACGCCGCCTCACAAGGGTGTTAGTGACAAAAAGCCCCTATTATGTTGGCCTTAGCCAATATAATAGGGGCTTTTTATTGCCTGTTAAATAGGTATTCATGATGTGTTAAATGCTGATTAGATCAATTAGTTTTATCGGCGCTCGTTTTGTCAGTATTGGTTTCGTCAGCAATAGTGTCATCGGCATTATCTTGTTGCGCAAATTGCTTACAAAAGGGCTCTTCATCCAATTGGGCCATCTGAGTGCGTCCTGGCATAGGTGATGGTGCTGCAACCATATCAATGTTTATCGCATCGTCTTCTAACAGTTGTTGGTTGGCACCAGCCGGCAACAAACCTTGGCGACTAATTTTGTCGACTAATCGGTATGCACAGAAAATACCTATCACACCGAAGATAATCGCTCCAATAACCTGGCCAATTAATACCCCAAACACGCCGCCCCACTGCGCGCCAAAATAGACAAAGGGTATGGTGCCGACGGTTGCTTTACCGACGTTAAAAAAGGTGGAATATTTGGCCTTACCTAAATTATTAAATGAGGCGTTGGCAATAAACAGAATTCCCGAAAAGATAAAGAACACGGCAATGTACTGACAGAAAAATAAAATAAGCTCTGCCGCATCACCTTTCATAGCAAAGCTGCTAATAATGACATTGCGTAATAGATACAGTCCAAGTGACATCACCAGCACATAAACCACACAAAATTGAATCGCTTTGGTCAAACTCAATCTAACTCGCTCAATTTCATTGGCACCAAAGTTTTGCCCCACAATCGGTCCAACGGCCCCCGACAGTGCAAAAATCATCCCAAACGATACGGGGATCAAACGACCTAATACAGCCCAACCAGCCACATAGCTATCACCAAAATCGGCGATAGCTCGCGTTACCACCGCATTACCAATGGGGGTTGCCACATTGGTCAGCATTGCCGGTGCGGCAATTGAAAAAATAGTCCCGAGGTCTTGTTTAAACTCATCAAGCGAAAACCGACCTAACAGTTTATGTTTTATCACTACGCCGCGGGCGGA
Organism: Shewanella sp. S1-49-MNA-CIBAN-0167; assembly: GCF_040310145.1. Lineage (NCBI taxonomy): Bacteria > Pseudomonadati > Pseudomonadota > Gammaproteobacteria > Alteromonadales > Shewanellaceae > Shewanella > Shewanella sp. S1-49-MNA-CIBAN-0167. The sequence goes on from NZ_JBEOPO010000032.1 coordinate 11,666, forward strand.
GATAATAAACACAACAATACGAGCCAATACCGAAGCCGCGGCCGCGCCTTCTATCCCCATTGATAAGGAAAAAATGAAGATAGGATCTAATATGGCATTTACACCACCACCGGCGAGCGTCGACATCATCGACAATTTGGCATCGCCCACCGCGCGTAATGCACCGCCAAGTGCCATTGCTAAGCAAATAAACGGTAATGATGGCACCAGAATATATAAATAGCTTTGCGCTAATTCCGCCGTGCGCCCTGTTGCACCCACCAAGGCTAACAGTTCTGGAATAAACGCAATCACTACCGCAGCCACCAGCACACTGGTGATTAACGTCACGATGGCACTGTTTAAAAACAATCGTTTAGCTAACTTAATATTTTTAGCACCCACTGCTTTTGACACTAATGCACCCAGAGCAATAGATAAGCCGATGCCTATTGATGTGGTAAAAAAAGAAATCGTGCTGGCATAACCTGCCGCAGCGGCAAGTTCAACTTCGCCGAGCAGACTTAAAAAGAAAATATCGAGTAAGTCGACCACAAACAGTGCCGAAATCCCTACTGCAGCAGTAGAGCTCATCACTAGGATATGGCGTAAAATCGAACCCTCAACAAATTTAGCAGTGGTCATTAGTATCCTTGAGTGTAAATATATATAAGCAAACCCAAGCTCGCTTTATGGCCGATAACCCTAGAGTTTTTCCAGTTCGCTACCACAATGATTACAATATTCAGCATCGTTATCGTGGCCTTTCTTGCCACAATTACTGCATTTACGTAAATCACGGGTTCTGACCATTTCATGTGTAATTTCAGCGGTTAAAATGCCTGTTGGAATGGCAATAATCGAATAACCAATGAGCATAGTCAGTGCCGCAATCGCCTGACCTAATGGTGTTTGTGGCGTAATGTCTCCATAACCAACCGTGGTAATGGTCACCACGGTCCAATACATGGACTGAGGTATTGAAGTAAAGCCATTATTTGGGCCTTCGACTACATACATAATCACACTTAATACCATGATAATCAGGCTTACTGCGAAAAAAAACATAAACACTTTTCGACTCGACTGCATCATGGCTTTGAGTAATATATGACCATCTCTTAAATATCGAAGTAACTTTAATACCCTAAACACACGAAATAAACGCAGTACCCTTAGCGCTAACGCCACATTGGCACCTGGGAAAATCAAGTCTAAATAACTGGGTAAAATGGACACTAAATCCACTACACCAAAAAAGCTGCGTGCATAGTGTAACCGATTAAGCGAACAATAGATCCTTAATATGTACTCAACGGTAAAGATTACCGTAAAGGTCCATTCAGCAATTTGAATATAGTCACCGTACGGCGAATTAACTCGTTCTATCGTATCGATAAAAATTAATAACACACTCAGTACAATACAGACCATAAGGGCAATATCGAAGCGTTTTCCTGCTAAGGTTTCGGTACCAAAAATCACACTTCTAAGGTATTGTTTCAGTGGGCTGTCGGGTTTTTCTTCGGTATTCATCTTAATATTCACTGTCTTGGGCAATAAATTGCAAATAAACTTGGTTAACTAATATCAATTAACCCTTGTAGTCGTTAAAATCTAACATTGACTGTCGGATGTTAACATTCGAAATAAGGTCATTTTACAATAAAAATTAAAAAGGTCATTGGTTTACGGAGTTTTCATGCGCGCGTTGTACATATTATTTATAGCCTTAATTTTCTGCCCGTTATTAGCGCTTGCTTCGACAAGCCAAACAACAGCAAAAGTGGATTTAGTTGTGGTCAATAAATCCGAATCTCGTTTATCTGTCATGCGTGACGGAAAAGTGGTTAAAAGTTACCTCATTGCCATGGGCGATGTGCCCAGTGGTCATAAGCTTAAAGAAGGTGATCAACGCACTCCACAAGGCCGTTACGTTTTAGATTATAAAAAATCTGATAGTGCATTTTATAAATCGATTCATATTTCGTATCCCAATGAAGAAGATAAATTAAGGGCTGACGCATTAGGGATCCGAGCCGGTGGCATGATCATGATCCACGGTGAAAACCCTCGTTCAACGTTGCCGCCAAAAGAAGCACAAAAGTACAACTGGACCAATGGTTGCATTGCCGTCACCAACAAAGAAATGGATGAATTATGGCAAATGATTGATGCCGGTACACCGATTGAAATATGGCCATAGGCTGATTTAATCTCAACCATACCATTTTTGCTTTGTTTTTTGGGTCACAAAATGAATTACCAACACCTACAACATACTTGGGTCGACTTTGGTCAGCGCATTACGGCATTTATTGATCAGTTAGGCCTAGAGAACTTATCACTATACTGCGATCATGCCGCCTTACGAGTGAACGACAACCACATGGCGCAGTTATTAGCTGATGAATTTAGCCAACATGGCAAAATAATCTCCAATAATATCATTAACGGTCGGCCTATTTTAATCATTAAATTAACCGAGCCATTAGTTATTGGCGCAATGCACATTCAATGTGTTGAACTGCCCTTCCCATCCGACAAAGCTTATCCAGTTGAAGGCTGGGAACATGTCGAGTTAGTGTTTCCGTCACAGGCACAAACCTGTGATGAACTAGTCGCAGAGCTTATCGAAAAAGTGCCACAACTGGCTGATATTATTGCGAGTAATGATTCAGAAAACAGTGACATTAAGGTAAAGCAAAGTTCGCCAAAAGGCGATAAAGAGCGCTTAGCCAACCCAACCATAGCGTTTAAGGCCAATGGCATTTGCGTTAAAGTACACCCGCACGATATTCAAAAGATTGTTGAAAGTGAACAAGCCTGCTAAGCATAGTACTAATAACGCTTTATCTGGAAACGGCAGCACTTCCGTTGATACGATCCGTCAATATATTCAAGAGCAAGGTTAGTTTATCGATTCATCCCCGCGACTTCGCTTCGCTCTGATCACGAGGTTTTCTCTACAGATTAGATAAAACAAGCCAAACATCGATATGCCAATGCCATAACTGAGTTTGGCTTGTTTAGATCAATGACAAGAAAATAAGTAAGCAACGAACAACAGCCAACGGTGTTGTTCGTTTGATCAACTTGATACATGCTTATTTCTTAGCCGTTAATAAAAATACCGCAAACTCTCCTTGTGACTTGTGCACTACACTAGCATCAACGACTTCAACCTCTCGAAAACAAGCTTGCTTTGCTGCAAGAGCAATCGCATCTCGGTCAAAACCGAAATGGTAGACACCAGTATCTTCTGTATGGAAACTTCCATCTTCCTTGTCAAGATCAGATATAGCGATTATTCCGCCATCATTTAGCAGAGAATAGAACTTAACGAACATTGCCCCAATATCTTTCACATGATGCATTGTCATTGAAGATATAATGCCATCAAATTTATCTGTGATATCTGTAGATTCTAAATCAATGGCCAATATATCAATTTCACAACTAAGACTGACTCGCTTCTTTTCAAGCTGATCATTCATCGATTTTGAAATGTCAATAGCAGTAATTTTTCGTACAGACGGCGCAATGCGCTCAAGTAGCAATCCGGTACCTGAGCCAAAATCCATTAAGTGCATTTGTCGATCAAGGCTTACATTTTTAATGACAGCATTGGCAATGTTTTCGACATTTGAAACTCTATTATCATCGCTATCGAAAATAACTGCTTTATGCTCGAAAAAATCTCTACTCATCTTTGCTTCCTACTTCGGTAAAACGTTGAGCTCAGCCGCGATGTTGGCTACTCGATTGTTGAGGTTATCTAGACTTGTTATCGCCAATGATGAGCGCATATATTCGTGTGATATTGAATGTCTCAGAATGATTTCGAATGTCTATAAACTAATAACATCTTTTGAATCGTTTACAGGCTCGCATTAGCATGATGTCATTGCGTTTAAAGATAACTCGCTAGTCTTTTTACTAACGAGTTTACGTAATGACGCTATGGCGCAGCAAATCCTTTTGATGCCGCCAACAATCTTGGCCATGTTTTGAGTACTACATTGGTTCACAGCCCTACGTTCAAGCTCGTTTAGGTCTTCACCTTTTACTGAGCACTGCTTACCAAATACAAACATTTATCATGGCGTTGTCGGTTTAGGCTTTAATGGCATCAGCGACTAACTTCATAGTTGACTGAAGTGAACCTGTTGCACAGATAAATAAGCCATGATGACAGAATACGCCATCTGGGATCTGTGCCACTTTTGAAAACGCTTCATCACTCAAACCAGCCCATGATGTTGGAAAATCTTTACGGTTAGAGAATTCTCCAGGAGCTGATGGAACGGTGCGGGCGTACCATTTTTCACCATTTGGAAATATTGCATAAAGTATCGTTTCATTTCCATTGCTGTTAAACAGGTGTTCTATCCACTTACAATCTTCAGGCACAATGATATATGAACGTTTTTCATTGTGAGCCACGTTAAGAGCAAGTTCCACCCCTTCCCGACTATCAATCCAGTGCTTGGCTTGTGCGATGGCAGTCTGAAGCATTAAACGAGCGCGCACTACTTCGCCCTCAAAAACGTCGTCTGTTTTAGAGTGGTCCTGAGGGTTCATCATAGAAATTGACCCCGATAGTGAGATTTCGCGCACATCAGAAAAGTCTTCAATATGATGTGTTAATGTCACTCCATTATCAATTGCATCAAACTGTCTAATCAAACGTCGACTAATCCTATCGGCAATATCAGGACAGCCACAAATCTCAGTACCATAATGAGACCAAATAAGGCCGATAGATGACATTTTTAAACCATCATCGTATGTCGGACCGTTCTTAAAATGGTGGTCATATACCTTTTCATCGTGATTGTAGTAACCACCAACATCAACGAGGTAATCGCATTTTGCCCATACTTTGGGGTCACGTGAGCGATGTATTTCATACTCCGGATGCAACATCGACAACGCCGCAATGGCAAAAACATCATCGGCATGAAATGCCCCGCTGTGTGTTCCAAATATCTTCATCAAAATAATATATCCATTTACGTTATCACCAAAGCGCGCATTATTTATACGATACTTCAGTTAAGTGTTCGAAATTATAACGTTTCACTCATCAACAAGAAAACCCATTTCTGTAAAGAAAAAGTTTGTGCCGTATAGAAAGAGTAAAATCTATTTACGAAAAAATACTGCTTTGAACACAATCATTCATTCTGCTTCGTATACATCGCTTTTTTTATATCGGCTTTTACCAGATTGGCAGCAACAATCTAGCGTTGATACTATGGCTCCTTTGATGCAAGGGCATTTAAAAAGATAGTTTATTATCCATCAATCAAGCCCCGTTGTGGCGGTGTGCTATCTTCAGGTAAAAGCGACTTAGAAACCTACCATGCTAACATGCACATAAACAAAAATGACAAAGCCGCCTATCCTACAAAGGCAATAGAGTAAAAAGGAAATAGGTTCATTTGGCTATTTGGACTTGGAAACATAGCTAAATGTGAATAGCATAATAGTCATCCGCATTTCCCTTTGTTGACAAACCATCAAAAAAGTCAATTGTGTGAATTTTTTAGGGAGCTTATATAATACATGATCCGCGAATATTTACGTTTTATAAGCCACAGCTGGCCAATTCTCATTTTTGGCGTGATGACCGTTTTCATGGGCAACTTCGGTCAGTCGTTTTTCATTAGCTGGTTCGGAGACAGCTTTAAAGAAAGTCTTGGTCTATCAGCCACAAGCTATGGAACCGCCTACTCTATGGCAACACTTGCCAGTGGCCTACTTATCATGTGGATTGGTGGGAGTATTGACAAAGTCTCGTTAGAAAAGTTTATCCTATTCTGCACAATTGGACTTTCTCTGGCAGCGCTTACGCTCTGGCAGACCAATAACCTAACAACGCTTGTTGTCGGACTTTTTCTCCTGCGTTTTTTTGGTCAGGGACTTTTTCCACACACCGCCATAACCACAATGATGAAAAGGTTTTCTTTGAATCGTGGCAAAGGTGTAAGTGTAGCAACCACAGGGGTTCCCTTAGGTGAAATCATACTGCCTTCCATTGCAGTATTTTTTATTGCACAATTCGGGTGGCAACAAAGTTGGTTGATCATAGCAGTATCAGTCCCCTTACTTTATCTTCCTCTGGCACTTTTTCTTATTAAACGTGCGAGAAATCAAAAATATGCCGAACATGATCCAACTTTAGACTGTGAACCTTCTAAACCACTCAAAGAGGATGGATCGAGAAGAACATTACTTGCCGATTATCGTTTTTGGTTGGTACTACCCACAGTCCTTGCCGCACCATTCATCGTGACAGGAATATTTATTCATCAGGGATTTTTTCTTCCTCAGATGGGCTGGACACCCATGCTTTTTGCCAATTGCTTCGTCTTTTATGGGATTGCCCATTGGCTTTCATCAATGTATACGGGCGCATTGGTTGACAGATTCAGCGGGAGACAATTGTTAAAATATTACCCAATCCCAATGCTCATGGCTTTGTTGTTGGCCTCGCAACTAACAGGCAACTGGGTTGCTTACGCGCTACTTATTTTACTCGGCATCGCCATGGGCTCCGGTAGCCCAATCATTAATGCGCTTTGGGCTGAAGTCTATGGCACCAAGTATCTTGGGAGAATACGCGCACTCATGGTCTCTCTTGGTGTGATATCGACCTCGATTTCTCCGATTTTATTTGGTTATCTCATTGATAATGGGATCACAGGCTCTCAGCTTTTTTTCTGGCTCGCCGTGTACATATTACTGGCAATGTTTTTCGCTTTTTTTTCATACTCTCACGAGAAGAAACTGAAAATTTAATTATGTAACCAACAAATAGACACCAAAAACAGTAATCACAGCCCTACAATTGCCTAATGGAAACATGCTCTTTATGAAGAAAAAATGGCCACTACCTTAAAATTATTTTCACCCTAGTTCTATCTCGCGTTGTGCCACTTTGCGTATATGGACTCCACGAGTGTTAAACATAATGAATTAATGGCCATAGGGACTTATTCACTGCAAAATTCTATTAAGTGCGTGAACCATCCCACCTCGGATCAGCATTCCAATGTCAGTCCCTCCTGAGACATCATCTGTTGGATAGAGTCGCGTTGAAGCATGGCTTGCATGTGGCGGCGTAGGTTTGGCCAGTCTTGCGCTCGACTGCCATAACGGCTGCTCCAGTAGGCCACCATAAACAAATGAAAGTCGGCGCCGCTTAGTCTGTCACCTAGAAGCCATGGGCCTTTATTGCCCAGATCATCGTTGAGGATGCTCCAGCAGCGGCTCAGGTCCTGGGTTGCTTTATCCACCACAGAGGGCAAATCGGTATCGCCAGTGACGTAGTGCTCCGGGTGGGCCCAGCGGTTAGCCGCTTCCTGCAAGGTGTTCGACATCCAAGTGAGGTATTGGTAATAATGCCCTCGTTGCGGCGAATGCAGTGCGGGGGCCAAACCGGCATTCGGGTGCTGGTCAAGCAGGTACATCAGAATCGCCGCCGATTCATAAATGATTTCGCCCCGGTGCTGTAATGTGGGCACCTTGCCGTTCGGGTTGATCGCCAGGTACTCCGGTGTACGTTGCATTCGTTTAGCCAAATCGATCTCGATCAACTCGTAGGCCACGCCCAACTCTTCCAGTACGGCGTGAGTGGCCATGTTGGCCCCACCGCGATCCCAATACAGTGTGTAAATAATATGTCTCCTGTTGTGCAACGAAATTAACCAACTATACCACTGGGAGGCGGTTTTTATACTTCACCTTGCCGTTGGCCACCGATAATCCTCTGCCTACATCGACAGTGACTGCATCTGAGAATAAAAAACGAAGACGCTTAATGCCCCGGGGCGCCTTAAAATAGCCTCTTTTGTTGGCCTTTACTTAACGACGCGCCAAAGCACCAATTGAGACAAGTATTGACGTCAAGCAATAGCCGATGGCTAGTGGGTTTAATGGAGGGCTGCATTCCCTTTTACCTAAAAAACATAAGCCACTAATTTTTATATTATTTTTTTATTATTTTTTGTCTAAAAAATTGACTTAATGTCGCTATGGTACAGCAGATCATTGCGATGCCAGCAACACTCTTAAGTCATCATTGTTGTGTCATTTCCATCTCAAATGTAATGGCTCTGACTTAAGCTAACCGTTACCCGTTTTTAAAATGGTGACCTTCAATTTAGCTTTTAGCTAAATTCTTATCAGCCCCAACCTATTTCCCATTAAGTAATGTTTCATTGCCGGTGAGCCGCGGCACATTTCCCCAAATGAATTCGATCTTTTTTTGTAGGTTTCGATCCATTTGTCTAGATAGGTTTCTTGCAACGCAGTTAATAATATGGCGGGAGATGCATTTAATTTGATGATTTAATCGCTTATTAAAAAGACGAGCAAACGGTAGGTCCATTCCATTATTGGTGCATATTCTTATGAGTTAAGGCTAACGAGTGCAATCCATACTCAAGGTAAATTGAGCGATACAATGCTTAAGCATAAGAGATCAGTGGTGGCATTGGACAAGCCAGAACATCGGCAAAAGCCCGTAATAATTCAACCTCAACCGGATCTATCTTTTGATCGCGCATGATGCAAACGGCACAGGCGTGCAATAACATCGGTTTGGCCATAGGAGTTAACTTTTCCAGTTTTTGTAGCGCTGTGTCCAGATCTGATAGCTTGACTGCATTTTCGTTAACTAATTTGAGCTCGCTCATTCCCAATGCTTCTACCGCGGTGATAAAAACGTCCTCTCTGACAACCTGTTCTTGCTGACCGGCATAGGTCAACACGGATAGCAGCAATGCAATTTCGGGCTTAAGTTGCTCGCTATCTACGCTAGCCAGTAGGCTGCGCGGATGTTTGAAGAAGTGAGCATCCAGATGAATGAACAGAATTTTACGTAAGGTCCACTCCTTTAAGACAAGTTTAAAATCCATGTCAATCAGAGCATCCATATTGACTCTGAAAATCTGGTACTGAGACAGTGATAACTGTTTGAGAGCTGGGATGGCAATATCAATTAATGGAAGCCGAGAGCCAGCCTCTAACCTATCTATTTCAGACAGCAGTTTACGGGTAAAAACGGCAACATTTGCGTCGGCATATTGGTGTAAATAAGCTAATTGTTTAAGCCGAATTTGCTGATCCTTATCCAATAGCAGGGCATAAACAACGGCCCGAGCCCCATAGGGTTCGCGAGCAGCATCCTTGATGACAGTGGGTAACTGCGCAATTAACGCCCGAACATAATCGACCGTTTCCCGCGTAGGATTGCCTATTTGACTAATACTATTGGCAAGATCAACTATGGACGCCCCGGCAGCAATTGTGCTCATTTTTTTCGCCAATTCTGGCTGAGCCTTGGATACTTTTCCATCGCCAGATTGCACACTTTGGTCTATTTCGAGCTTGTCGACAGTGGCAAATTTGCCATCCCAATGGGGATCAATGTGCAAGATACGCTTTGCCAGTGGTGGATGGGTAGCGGACAACGTTTGCATCAAACCTGAAACGCCTTGAGCAAAAAAAGCATGGCTGATTTCAGCTGCCCCGGGATCCTCTATCAAAGATCCAAACTCTAGCCCGCCGATGCGTTTCAATGCACCCGCAATGCCTTCTGGGTTACGGGTAAACTGAACCGCTGAGGCATCTGCTAGGTATTCTCTTTGTCGACTCACGGCCGCTTTTATTAAGCCGCCAAAAAAAGTCCCGGCAAAGCCGATGACAATGAGCCCAATCGCCAGTGCTAATATTCCTGCGGCCCCTTTACCATTGTCCCGTCCACGCCGAGAACGAGAAGTGGAATACAGTAAGTGGTAACCAATAATACCGAGGATCAGTATCCCGTTAAGAACACCGATCAAGCGGATATTTAGGCGCATATCACCGTTAAAAATATGGCTAAACTCATGAGCGATGACACCTTGAAGTTGATCGCGACTGAGGTGATCAATCGCTCCTTGAGTCACGCCAATAACGGCATCTTTGGGGGAGAAACCGGCGGCGAATGCATTGATACCGTTCTCGTCAGCCAACAAATATACCGGTGGTGCTGGCGTACCAGAAGCGATAGCCATTTCCTCTACCACATTTAATAATTTTCGTTGATTCAGAACCGTGGTATTTTGTGCGATTAATTGCCCTCCTAGCCCTTCGGCAACAACCTTGCCACCAGCCGACAAAGCCATGATTTTATAAAGACTGCCTCCCAAGACCACCAGAACGACTGCCGAACTGATAGTGGCAAAAGTGCGCCAATCCATTTGCTGCCAAAAAGACTGACCCGCTGACATTTGCTCGTTGTCGATAAAACCAAACGCCAACATAACCAGCAGATTAACCATCACGATCAGGATGATCACCGCCAAGCTAAACAGCAAAATCAGCTGAAAAGTGTTTTTACGTGCTCGGTCCTGGGATTCAAAAAAATTCATGTTGCATACCTAGGAAAATGACTAAAATGAGACTTTGGGTGCCGCCTGGATGGCCACAGTATCTTCAAACTCCAACAATGTTGCATCTTGCCCATGACCAAATCGCGCCGCAAAAAACACCGGAGGAAAAGTTTGTTTATAAGTATTATAAGCCATCACCTGATCGTTAAAGGCCTGCCTGGAAAAAGAGACCTTATTTTCCGTGGAGATAAGTTCCTCACTTAACTGCAGCATATTCTGATTGGCCTTAAGATCCGGATAGGCCTCCATCACCATGTTAAAGTTCATCATGGCCTCCCCCAGTTTACTTTCAGCGCCACTCAGTCCTTTTATGGCATCAGTGTTACTGGGATCGGCCGCCGCCTTTGACAACATATTCTGCGCCGTATTACGTGCCTCTACCACGGCTTCCAAGGTTTGCCGTTCATGTTTGATATAACCCTTGGCGGTCTCGACAAGATTAGGTATCAAGTCATATCGACGTTTTAATTGCACCTCGATCTGTGCGAAGGCATTTTTGTAGCGATTTTTCAGCGTAACCAGTTTATTAAATACCCCGGTCACATAAAAAAACACCAGTGCCACCAGAACCAGAATAACTATCAATGTGATTGACATATTTTTCACCTTTATCCAAATATTTACGCATCCTTTCGATGCTATTAGTGTTATGTACGCGTTGTAATTGAATTCATAAACACCAGGCTCATCTAAAAGCTTGTGCCAAATGGGCTATCACTAAAACCGAAATGAAAGACTCGAGTAACATTCAGACAATAGCCAAACCCATACATTAAGCACCTAATTACTAACATAAATCATCCAGTCTCAACAGTCGATAGGCATAGGCTGTCATTGTACAGCGACCTTTTCTAGCCTTGCTAGCCACTAACCCAAGCCATTCTTATAATCAATAACATAGCCTCTTTCAGCATTCATTACGATAGCCTTTAATTATACCAGTGCATAAATTAAGTACATTGCTCAGAAGAGTGAGCCCTAAGTAGTGAAAGGTATATGAAAATGAAGAAATTGGCTGATTTCAACAAGCAAAACATGCGTGATACCAATCAAGCTGAAAATGACTTGCAAGTAATTGCAAAGGTTAGGCTTTAACCACAATACCAACATTGGCGGTTTGCGGCATCTGACACCATTTTAGAAATATCTACAGTATTCGGTTTATGTGGGTAACGAACCGACAGCACCTTTGGGTAAATGACCAAAGCTGTTGGTAATGTTAAGTCCGTTCTTCGTAGGGATGTTGAGTCTGTCTTGAATGTGTTGGCTGCTTAAGCCAATCGAACCACTTTTTCTCCACGGATAATTCGGTCAGTACCTTCTACCAGCACACTCTAGTCTTTAACGCTGAAATAAGACCGTCCACGGGATAACTCACAACGTCGACTCACCGTGGCTTTGTTGGCAGCATCATAGTACCACTAGCTTAATGATGAATAAAACATACTGTAAATGCGTCCAAATATTCGGCCTTTCTGTAAAAAAAAATCGGCTCTTTGGCCATAATGAGAACGGCGCCTCTACGACTTAATCATCGATTGGAACTGGACTGATCCCAAAACCTTAACAAGCTGATCATTTATTACCTAAGCGAGGTGTCGTTCGCCGGACTGATACCTATGTCATACTCCAATATATATGTACTGACCTATAATTTCGAGTAAAAAACCTATTTTTCAATAATTTACATAGTTAACCCTGATAGAAAGACATTGAGAAAGTATGAGTTAACGTAACAGTAAGTATGAATGATTATCTCAAACTTCATACTTTAATTCATATTGTGTTAATCAGTATTATGGCTAACATTATTGCAACACTTTCATCTGTACCTATCTCAGGTAATCGATGTAAAAGTAATCTGTAATCTAATGTAATGGGGACATTAATATGAATGTAAATGGGAGGAATATGCTTTTTTTTGTAAAATATACAACCGCATTCCTCGTTTTACACTTCTCTTACAGCCTAACAACTACACAGGCCAACGAATCACTGACTCTGGCACTTTCAGGTGTTATTGAAGATAGGTGTGTAATAGCAATACCCACCAGCTCCACTTTCGATTTTAGCCAGCAGTTAGTCCACTCCACAACGATAGCAATTGACTGCAATCAAGCGATGTTGGTTGCCCTACGCTCAGAGAATGGTGGGCTTAAGCTAAGCCAAGCGGAGGCTGAAAATGATGTGGTTGCGGCCTATGATATTGAGCTAAAAATAGAATCTATTCAGTTTAGATTAACGGCTAATAGTATTGATATTCAACAAGAACGGCGATTTAGTGCTGGCGAGGATATTCCGTTTGCGACTTCAGCAAGCTTAGATATTACACTGCCTGAGGCACTGGTACATGCCGGAAAATACAGCGATACCCTGCATATTGAGGTTTATCCCAATTTTACTCAGCAGGGTATTTAATGAGATTTTCTCCCCAATGGAGAAAAGTTGCCGACCAGTTGGCAAGAACTGGTCGGCTAGTAAAAAACCAATCTGAAATATTACAAGGAGTTTTACCATGAGAAAGATTACTTTAGTTGCAGCATCTTTAACAGCACTTTTCGCAAGTACAGCAAATGCCGGTGATGTTCAGTTAGTCGGTTATGTGCCCGCGGTTTGTGAGGTTTCAGGTCTAAATACCCAATTAAGAGATTTTGGTAACGTCTCGGGATCTGCCAATGCAGCAAATATTGGATTAACTGTTGAATGTAATGATGCTGACGGTGCAACGATACAAATGATCAGTGCTGAAGGTGGCCTTGAGTCAGATGATGCAGAGGATCAATCGCTTCCATATACCGCCACTTTGGCAATTGGTGCTTATCCAGATTTAGTTCTTAATGCGCCAGGCGGTGTTGGAACTAATGGTGCCAACGTCGATGCTTCATATTCAGCTACTGGATTGCTCGGTGGCGCTGCTGGTGTATTGTCGTTTATGACACCTGGTGGGGCAACTTGGTCTGGTGGTTATTCAGATACCTTAACAGTACAAATTGATGCGGCAAACTAATTTAGGTTAAGTAAATAAAACATGAGGGAGTATTACTCTCTCATGTTTCATTATCTTTTTGGGAAGTGACAGATGATAAAAAATAATAAAAAAATATCATGCCTATTAGCGCTGGCATGCCTTATTGGTGCCCTTGGTGTAACTAAGGTATATGCCTATAAAGTTCAGCCTATGGTGGCCGAAATGGAGCCTGTTGGCAGAAATGCCCAATTAACCTTGCGGGTTGAAAATAACGACAGCGAACCACTTACACTTGAAATGGTACCGCTTAAGGTGCTAATTAACAGTTCAGGCAATATTGAATATATTCCAGCTGATGATGATTTATTAATTATTCCGGTTACAACAGTATTGCAAGCTGGGCGTTCACAAGCTGTGATGGTGCGTTATTTAGGCGAACCTGATATTTCCCAGTCGCAAGCGTACAGCATAGGTTTTCGACAATTGCCCGTTACCGTGTCAGGGCAGAGTGCCACAAAATTGAGTCTAGCGGTCAATTTTAATACTTTGGTCAATGTAGTGCCGGCCAATGCTAAAGCCATTCTGGCCGTCGAAAATATCAGTTTTAAAGATAATAATTGGCAGGTAACGATTAATAATTCAGGTAACCGTTATGTGCGTCTTAGTAATACTCAATGGCGTGTCAGCGATGGTGTAAAGTCACTGCAGTTAACTAAAGAACAGCTTTCCGAATTAGTCTCCGGCAGTTTGATTTTACCGAACTCCTCTCGTACCTTAACCATGCAGCCAATTGAAACCTTGAGTATGGACAAACTTAATATTGAAATTGAAATGGTGAAATAGCGATTTTGATTTTATGGGATATCTATTATTGTAGTGGTGATGCTTAACGCTTGTTTAGACAATAGAATAACCTTAGCGTTACAGGGAGTTGTATGCACAGAAATTCACTAGGCTTGCATGCCGTGGTTGGTTGTTGCTTTATATTTACGCTTACACTGTCAATGGCAAAGGCTGTATATGGGATGGAAATATCTCCCATGGTTACCGCGCTTTCTATTGATAGCCGGCCTAATTATCAGCAAATTTTAATTAAAAATAATTCTAATGTTACATTGCCGGTTGAAATCGATGTTAATCGGATCCAGTTTAATCCGTTCGCCGTTGGTTCCAGTTATACCGTTGTACCTGAAACAACCCCTGATTTATTAGTATTCCCTCCCGCCATCGTGTTGGCCCCCGGGGCGGTGCAGTCGGTTCGCGTACAGTGGTTAGGACAAAAATCCCTGCCTGAGTCCCAAAGTTATTTTATTCGTTTTAGCCAACCTCAGTTGTCAGACGACAATACCAACAAGAGTGGGGTTAAGATCTTCGTCCATTTTAACGCGGCAGTACATGTGTCAGCCATTGGTATGAAGCCTCTGCTAGTGATAAAGCGCAATTCGATAACCCAGCAAGCTGCCAACGGCGAAAAGGAAAATCCCTCTCAAGATAAACAGGCAAAGGCCTCGGCTTTATTGCAATTCAGCATTGACAACCAAGGAGGAAAGTACGCCGATCTAAATGACTATCGCTTGATTATTACCCGGGTCGACGGTACCGAACTTACTATACAAGGGGAGGCGTTGGTCGCCGAGCAAACTAATACATTTTTCCCACCCAATTCGAAGCGCAATCTGTCTATTCACCTTGATAGGCCTTTATCCGTAGGATTTAGTTTAGCTCTAACCCCCATAGAGCGAGAACCCTAATGGCCAGGTTATGTAAACTATTGCTATTACTGAGCTTGTTGCCGCTTTCAGGTTTGGCGAACGAGGAGATAAAGTTAAACCCCACTGGGCGAGACATTCGTTTGCAGTGCCTATTGCGATTGCAAGATAGTGCGATTGGTGACGTCGAATTAATTATCACCGCAGATCAAAATATTGAACTCCCTGCAAAATCAACCTTGGCCTTACTTGCGGATACTATAGTGCCGGAAGTCCTCGAGGCATTAGCTGGGTACCAACATGATGATGTATTAAACCAAGCCGATTTTTCTCAGGTGGGGCTTAATTTGACTTTTGATATGTCGAGTTTAGAGCTGATCATGCAAGCTCCCATTGAGGCGCTTAAAGTAAGCGGTTTATCGTTTGCAGCTAAAAAAAATACCCGGCGTTATATCGACGCTTCAACGTTAAGCGGATATACCAACCTTTACTTATCGTCATCAAATACGGAAAATATAAGTGAAGAAAGTCAAGGTTTCACCGATTTCAACCATCTTATTGAGGCGGGGCTTAATTACCGCCATGCCTTATTAGAGTATGAAGCTGTCTATAATAAATTAGATGGTAAGTCAGGGGTGTATTCTCGCCAAGGTACTCGGCTTAATATTGACTTCCCCAACCAAGGTACTCGTATGGTGTTGGGGGATTTTTATAGCCGTCCCAGCGGTTTTCAAAATGGGGTCGATTTTCTTGGATTCGGAGTTTCTCGTGACTTTTCGCTTATTCCAACCCGTAATGTGAGGCCAACCGCTGCACGTCAATTTACCTTAGAGCGTACTTCCGAAGTCGATGTCCTGATTGATGGCGTGGTGGTCAAAAGACTAAGTTTAGGGGCGGGCTCCTATAATCTCGAGGATATTCCATTAGCAGAGGGGGTAAGTGATGTCGAGTTGCTGATAACCGATCGCAATGGTCGCCAAGAGCGAATTAACTTTAGTATCGCTACGGGTATGGACTTATTAAAACCCGGTGAATTTGAATATGCATTTAGCTCGGGAGTGAGTAGCGAATTAGTTGCAGATAAACTCAAATATGATAACGATGCATTTATTGTCGGTGGTATGTTTGAGTATGGCGTGTCGCCATCTCTGACCCTCGGCGTTAACCTGCAGGCGGCACAAGAGTTATATCAGCTAGGGCAGCGCAGTTTATTTGCTACGCCATTAGGTATTTTTGATTTAAATGTCGCTTATAGCCATCAAGATGTTGTCGGTGAAGGCGTGGCTGCCAGCCTAGGTTTCGATGTTGATTTTGCTGATGATCCTAATAACACTCAGCTCAGTTTCTTTCATGAGTATTTTTCGCAGTCATTTAGTCGAGTTGATGATTTCTTTTCGCAACAAAATATTTCTGCAATTAATCCAATAAACTTAATGCCTACGCTCAATATTAACAGGAACTTCTTTACCGGGCGTTATAGTCAATCGATCACCCAGGCTTTGCGTGTCAGTCTGACCGTTAACTATGTTGATTCATATCAGGAACAAGGTGACTATTGGACAATCAGCCCTGCACTCTCCGGCGATTTATTTGATACTCCTGCCAGTTGGAGTATTAGATTAACCCACAAAGATCGCCAGGATGATGCTAATGAATTTAATGCATTATTTACCTTAAGTTGGCCATTTGGGGGATATTCTCGCGTAATCAGCAGCTATAGTAGTGATATGGAAGATTTGCAAACTGAATATAGTTACCTTAAAGGCATAGGTAAAACGGGTGGCGTCAATATGTTTATTGGTGGTCAGCGCACGAGTGATACCGATGCCAACCTTGAAGCCGGTATAGATTACTCTGCAAATCGATATAATCTTAACCTACAGCATACTAGTCGCGTTAATGATTTAAGTAATAATGAGAGCAGCCATTTCAGCCGCGCAGAACTGGCTTCAGCATTGGTATTTTCTGGTGCAAACGTTGCGATTAGTCGTCCGGTTGGCGATAGCTTTGCCATTATACAACCCTACTCTAATCTGGCTAATAATCGCATTGATGTAGATATTTCAGATGAAGGTTCAAGGGTTTATACCGATGGGTTAGGCGCCATGGTTGTGCCAGATCTACCGGCTTATAGTGAGCAACTTATTTCCTATGAGGTGACTGATTTACCCCCTGGCTACGATTTAGGTGATGGGGTATTTGCGCTTAACCCAGGTTATAAACAAGGTTATTCGCTTAAGGTAGGGTCTGATGCCATTATCACAGCTATGGGCTCCTTATTTGATAAACAAACCGGTGAGCCTATTAGTTTATTAGCCGGACAAGCAATATCGCAAACGGATGAAAATTTTGAGGCTTTAGATTTTTTCACTAACCGCAGCGGTCGCTTTGCCATTAGTGGCCTTAAGCCTGGTAGTTACTTACTTAAGTTAAATAGCAAAAACGTACGAACATATCAGCTAGTCATAAGCGATGATAGCAAGGCTTTATTACGCTTAGGTAATCTTTATGTTGATTAACGCAGGGTGTATAGAGCACCAATATATCTGGAGTCCATATGACACTAACTAACCTTATCGAAGTGATCATGCCAAGGCTGAAACTGGCTTGCTGCGTGACGGCCATGTTTCTTGCTTCCTGTATTTATTCTGCTAGTGCTTTTGCGGCTTGTGAAGCAAGGGTACAAAGTGTCAGTTTAATGAGTTCAGGCGCACAAAATCAATATGATGTCTTTACCACAAGTCCATTTGGGTTAATGCAATACTACGAGGTGAAAGTGAGTTTTAGTGATCCTAACGAAGATTGTGCCTTAAGTTTAATGATTTCGACTATCGAGCAAGGCTATCAACTCTCGGGGCAAAGCGGAAATTCATTGACATTTTCCCCCTATCTTCAAACGTCAGGCAGTTTTATTCAAAATAGACACTGGTTTGCCGAGGTATCACCACAACAGTCCATTTTTCGATTTCAATTACGTTTCCCTGCGCAGCAATTTGGTTCAGAAGGAGACTATACCAATCAATTACTCGTGCAGCTTATTCCAAATCCTGAACAGTCTACAACTGTATTAGATGAACGTAATCAATTGATCTCTGCACGCATTCCTCCTGTTGCAAGCATCAGTTTCTATGGATTATCGCAACGACTTTATCCATTAGACCTTGGTCGCCTGACAACAGGAAAAAGGCTGAATATCGATCCTAATTTATTTATTCGAAGTACTGCTGGCTATGAAATTAGTTTCCGTTCAGATAATCAAGGTAAGCTTAGGCATCAAAGTAAACAAGAGCGTTGGGATATCGATTACATATTTAGTGTGGCTGACAGTGTCATTGATTTTACGGTAACGGGCAATCAGCTGGTTGTTAATGCGCCACAGAACCATAATGGGCAGAGGATACCTATGACTATCCAAATTGGTGAAACAGAAAATCGACCAGGGGGAATCTATGAAGATGAAATTCATATTGATATCAGTGCATCTGGTCTGGGAAGTTTTTAGTTTTGGTCGCTGTTAATGTTAGTTTAACCTAGTTTTTTATTTAAAATAAAAAATGCGACCATGATCAGTAAAAAGATCCCAGCTTAACACTTCAGTGAGGTTATTTATTGTCGTATCTTTGCAATTGTTTAAATGCAGATGGGTTATCCTTTGCCCAATTCGCTGCCTGGGTACGATTTTTAACTTCCGTTTTCTTAAATACTTTATAAAGATGTGATTTGACCGTGTGCTCACTCACAAATAGTGCATTGGCAATATCAATGTTGGATTTACATTCAGTCACTAATCTAAGTACATCGCACTCACGGCGAGTGAGGGAGACCATAGGTTGTTCAGGATGTATATCTTCTTTTCGGTAGTGTTGCAGTAACTGGCACATCATAGTTCTTGGTAACCAATATTCACCGGCGAGAATTTTTCGCATCCCCTGTAGCAATAAAACCAGTGAAGATGATTGTGGAAAAATACCGCAACAATTTGGCCAATCGAGTAAGTCTTGTTTATCGAATTTTTTAGAAGTATTGAGTAAAACGATATGCACTTGAGAAAGATTCGTATCAAACTGGATTTGCCAACAACGATCGTCAATATTGGGTAGGTTAGCCACATCAACAAGTAATAATGGATTTAATGCTCTATCGAGGTTCTCCAGTTCCATTTCATTACTAATAAATCGGGTCTCACAATCTAGACTCGTCTTTAAAAGATCAGCAAAGGCTCTACTCTGAATGGTCAACTTCGTGACTAAAACCAATGTAAGTTTAAGCATAATGAATAATTTCCTTATAACACAGTTGTGGTGCACACATCGCAGTATTTTACTGTTAGCACATACACTGGACTTTAAGCATTTAAATATTCCAGAACTGACCACAAACCATTGTTTATATTATTATTTAACACTCAACCTCGACAGATATTTGCCGTGATAAATGTTATCCCTCCATAAACCTTCTGTTGATTAATTTCCTAGTAGCGATTTAATAGCCACTCAAACCAAGATTGCATTACTTTGGCCATTTATAGCTGGGATAATTGCATTTTAAACCGCCGCTGAGCGACACGGTCGATATCACGCTTTATCGGCAAACTCAGCAGGCTCTCCCAGATCAACCCCTCGACTAAAAGTGGCTGACGCGTAACAACTTTTTTCGGTATCCTATCACTTTTAAATTCATTGAATAACAGTTCAATTTGCCAGCGACTAGGGTAAAGCTTGATCACTTCTTGGCGACTAAACTTATTGTGCGGAAGTTAGTCATCCACCATAGATAACACTTTTATTTCTTAAGCAAAAATAATTCCATGCGACGTTGGTATCATCGCCAGTTAACATCAATCTCCGGACGCTGTGTTAGCGTTCCACAGCGTGGGTATATTCAACCGATTATCATCAATAAATTGTCTTGGCTGTTGTCTTGCAATGATAATTCCCATGACTATTGTGCTTGTAATTAGTTTCACCCCCGCTAAATCTACTTATTCCAATAGTTTTTTATCCTAGCGCTAGAGATCGTGTCTATGTACGCTAGCAAAAAAATGACACGTTTCTAGAAAAGAATAGCACATTCCCTAAGATTGAGCCTTTTTAGTAAATCATCCTTAGAATCCAATAAAAACCATCGCACTTTGTATGAGACTTGCCAGCACTTAACATGTTAAATGAAAATGAGGAATATCATCACCTCACATTATCGAGCAACTCTACTCCTTGCTGACCAAGCTTAACAAATTAGCCAAGCTATTACTTTAATCAATAACATAGCCTCTTTCAGCATTTATTGCGATACATTTTAGGACTATTCAGGTACTCAATTGGGGGGCTTTTTCAATAGAGTGAGCTCTAGATAATTAACATTACATAATGAATTCTGAGCAATGTTTCAGGTTTACATCAGAAAAGCGGCCTGCTTACTCACGGTTATTACCATAAGGAGTCTCGTCTAGCTCACTATCATGTGTCTTGGTCTAGCCATGATTCATTACCGCCAAGCAAGTAAGGGTGACCAAAGACTAGGCGGCCAGTGATCAGGTCTTTATTAGACTCTTGAGAGGACACTACCTTGAACGTGTCATTTTGACACGTGGGTGTTATTAAGACACCTTTTAGAGTTGTTAATATGACAACGACTAAACTTTAATTTAAATAATTACCCAATTAATCAGTTACTTAACTAGTTGGCATGCAGTCTGCATTAAAATATTTAACTTTATGAA
Organism: Shewanella sp. S1-49-MNA-CIBAN-0167; assembly: GCF_040310145.1. Lineage (NCBI taxonomy): Bacteria > Pseudomonadati > Pseudomonadota > Gammaproteobacteria > Alteromonadales > Shewanellaceae > Shewanella > Shewanella sp. S1-49-MNA-CIBAN-0167. Next base: position 32,486 of record NZ_JBEOPO010000032.1, read on the forward strand.
TTTGTAACTTTTCAATTTAATACAGGTGTAAATATGACAATTCACATTAAAAATAATATCGACTGGGTTGGCCAACGTGATTGGGAAATATTGGATTTTCATGGCACTGAATATAAAACAACCAAAGGGACGAGTTATAACAGTTACCTTATCCGTGAGCAAAAAAATGTCTTAATCGATACCGTTGATCATCGCTTCAGCCTGCAGTTTATTCAAAATCTTGAGATGGAAATTGACCTAGATAAGATTGATTACATTGTTATTAATCATGCTGAAGAAGATCATTCAGGCGCGTTAGCGGCTCTGATGGCTAAAATCCCTAATACCCCGATTTACTGTACCGAAAATGCTATCGATTCCATTACTGGCTTACATCATCATCCAGAGTGGCATTTCAATATTGTCAAAACCGGCGACACGCTAGATATCGGTAACGGCAAGCAGTTGGTGTTTATTGAAACGCCTATGCTGCATTGGCCAGACAGTATGATGACCTATCTAACCGAGGATGCCGTATTGTTTAGTAACGATGCATTCGGTCAACATTACTGCGATGAGCATCTGTTTAACGATGAGGTTGATCAGATTGAATTGATGGACCAATGTTTACGTTATTACTCCAATATTTTAACTCCGTTTAGCTCACTGGTTACCGCTAAAATTAACGAGGTGCTGAGCTTTAATCTGCCAGTTGATATTATTGCCACCGCCCATGGCGTAGTGTGGCGCGATGACCCTACCCAGATTATTCATCAATATCTGCAATGGGCAGATAATTATCAGGAAGACAGGATCACTATTTTTTATGATTCAATGTCTAATAATACCCGCATGATGGCTGATGCCATTGCTCAGGGGATCCACGATGTTGATCCTGGGGTGTCAGTTAAAGTCTTTAATGTGGCCCGCCATGATAAAAATGACATCTTAGCCAATGTGTTCCGCTCTAAAGGCATATTAGTGGGTTCATCTACCATGAATAATGTGATGATGCCGAAAGTCGCTGGGATGCTAGAAGAGATCACCGGCCTGCGTTTTAAAGATAAAAAAGCCGGTGCCTTTGGCAGCTACGGTTGGAACGGCGGTGCGGTCGATCGTATTCACACCCGTCTTACCGATGCCGGATTTGATACGATTGTGGGCCTAAAAGCAAAATGGCGACCTGATGGTAAAGCCATGCGCGAATGCCGCGACCATGGGCGACAGATTGCCAAAAACTGGGCATGGCATGATCTTAGTAATGTTAAATCCATTTCACCAGCATCCCTAGCCAAAAACAATCAAGCCACTGCCACCGCTAAGCCAGCAACTAAGTCTCGGGAAAGTAAACCTGAATGCGGGGCTGCTTCGGCAATTGATGATTCACAAAATATGTTATGCACTGTGTGTAACTGGGTTTATGAGCCAGTATTGGGCGAACCTAATCAAGATGTTGAACCAGGAACACCGTGGAGCGAAGTACCAGATGTCTTTCTCTGTCCAGATTGCGGCCTTGGCAAAGAGGTATTTATCCCTATTGAAGCAAGGAAAGTATCATGAGTGCACCCATCATCATTATTGGTAGCGGCTTTGGCTCATATCAGTTAATCAAAACCATTAGGCGCACAGATCAGCACATACCTATAACTGTTTTTACCCTCGATGAGGGCCACGATTATAATAAGCCTGATTTGAGCCATGTATTTAGTAATCAACAAAGCAGTGCGGATTTAATTCGCCTCAGTGCGCAGGAATTTGCCTCTGAGAATAATATTACTCTGCATGCTTTTACTCAGGTTGACTGCATTGATAGCGATCAACAGGCGGTATTTGTTAAAGGTGTCGCCTACCCTTACACAAAATTGGTGCTGGCAACGGGGGCAAAAACATTTGTTCCACCGATGCTTGGTAATGCAACCGACAAGGTGATCACCTTAAATAGTTTGCGCGAGTTTGAAACTGCGCAGCTGCAGCTACAGAATGCGCAGCGGATTTTAGTGATTGGCGCCGGCATTATCGGTACTGAAATAGCAATGGATCTTAACCGTTGCGGTAAAAGCGTAGTAGTTGTAGATCCAAGCAACGGCCTTATGGCAACGATGCTGCCAGATATAGTCGCCAGTGTATTACAAAAGAAGATGACCGAAACAGGTGTTGAATTTGAGTTTGGCCGCACCATTAGCTCCTTAAACCAAACCGGATCAGGAATTTGTGCCACACTCAGCTCGGGTAAAACACATATTGTTGATTGTGTCATTTCAGCGGCGGGGTTAAAGGCTAATGTGGGTTTAGCTCAAAAGTCGGGATTCAAGGTCAACAACGGCTTGGTGGTTAATCAGCAGCTGCAAACCTCAGTTAATAATGTGTATGCCTTGGGAGACTGCGCCGAGATAAACGGCAAGGTGATGTCCTACCTGCAGCCGATTATGTTAAGCGCCAATGCGTTAGCGAAAACCTTATTAGGCCAACCGACAGATTTGAAACTGCCTGCTATGCTGGTCAAAGTTAAAACGCCGCAAATGCCTATCCAATTAGGCGGTAATACCGTCATAGATGTTGCATCCTGGCAGGTTGATATTGATGCTTTAGGTTGCTCAGTAAAAGCGTATAACGAGCAAAAAGAGATCATCGGCTTTGTGGTAACAGAAGGACACATGAAAAACACCTTTCCACTGCTGAGAGCCTTGCCAGCTAATCTTTAGTATTTAGTATTTAGTATTTAGTATTTAAACCAGTAGGCTCAACTAAGCCTGCTAATGTATCAATTTAGGAGAGAATGATGTCTCATCAACGTATTCCAGCAAACTGGACCATTCAACGCTCTACCCCATTTTTCACCACTAAAAATGTGCCTGATGCGCTACTTAACCACCACAATACCGCTGAAGGTGTCTTCGGCCAATTATGTGTGATGGAAGGTGTAGTCACGTATTTTGGTTTTGCAGACAGCGAAGCGACTGAGCCAGAAGTGAAAGTAGTGATTAATGCTGGCCAGTTTGCCACCAGCCCGCCAGAGTACTGGCACCGCATTGAATTAAGCCCTGATGCACAATTCAATATTAATTTTTGGTCCGATAAGGATAAAACTGGTCAAGCTATGTTTAATAAGAAGTAATAAGATAAATTACCCCGCGACTTCGCTTCGCTCTGATCACGGGGTTTTCTCTACAGATTAGATAAAGCAGTGACACAACACTTTTTTACTCGAAAAACGACTTAAAGATAAGATTCAGATGTACCAAAATGAAGAGAATAGCAGGGAGAGCATAATGTAATATTATGCTCTTACCGTGATAACGTGAGCAAAAAATGACACACCATGGGTAAACTTTGTAGGCGTTCCCTATTGAGATTTAAACGTGAACGATTTAAAACGCTGTGTTTTCTACATTCGAATTTTTAATTTTACTTAATTTTTATTAATACGTTAATAATTTAACCATAGTGAGCACTGTTCGCAAAAAAACCAAAAAACCAAAAAACCAAAATCACCATAAGCTATGTGGTTTAACTTTCGCCTAATCTAAACTGTGCCAACAAAGGATGATGATCCGATGTTTGGGTGGTGATCACCCTTGCAGACTCTAACGTCAGTCCCCGGAAATAAAGGTGGTCAATGGGGTAGCCCATCACAGTTGTTCGGGTGTCTTCTGCTGGTGTTACCTCTTTCAACCCTAATGCCTTTGTCGTCTGAGCTAGCATGGACAATCTAGCGGAGCGCCATGTATTTAAATCACCACCGAAAATGATTGGGCCTTTGTGGGCTCTCAATGCCGGTAACAGCTGCTGTAACTGCTCAGTGTAACTATCTAGAGCGTATTCAAAGTTAATACTGTGTAGATTTGCCACTAGCAAGGTTTCACCATTGGACAAGGGGAAGTAACTTAACAGACTCGACTTGGGAAATTGAATTAGGGGTTCGGCCGTCAAATATCCACAACTTTGACTCGCTGCAACTTCAGACATATTCATTACACCAAGCGGTATATCACCTTGACGAAAGGCTTGTACCATCGCCAATTGCTGCTGGTTTTGTTGGCGCCACTGTTGAAAATTGTCAGATAACTTAACCTCTTGCAGCAACAATAATTGATTCTGCTTGGCCAGTTGGCTTAACAGCGTTTGCCAGCCTGCATTTTGCTGTTTATAGATATTCCAGCTCGCGACAGCCAGTTGACCATCCATATCCAAATTGGCTTTAGGTATGGCATCAACACATTGAGCAGCAAACGACTCTTGCTCACTATTAATCACCTGAGGTTTAGTCGCAAACTGAATAAACAATGGCACAACCACTACTGTCGTCATTATTAATATGACGATAACAAGACTCCCCCATCGAGCAAGCCCTAGCAGCTTGTGCTTTGGTTGCAATCTTGGTATTGATGTTGGCTTTGAGCGAAAAATGCCGATTGACGATACCTCTATTCATTTTACGGGTGATGTTTGAACGTTATGCTTGAGCTTGGTTAACACCCGTTTGATTAAGACTAGCACCTTTATAATAAAACAAACTGTTTGATATACCCAGCCGTACAGATGGCAGGTGGTAGATGGTAGATGGTAGATCAAATAGTTTGAAACCTGATATGATAAATATATCTTTTTCTGCATGATTGATCCACTGGCTTGCTATGGTTGAGCTTTACAAAGTATTAACGTTAATCAGCGTGTTAGCCTATTGGCTGATCATTGCCGGGATCACCACTCGTATTGTCTATAAACGGCGCTCTGTGGGCGTATCCTTAGCTTGGATGATGCTAATCTATGTGGTCCCCATCATAGGCATTGTGCTTTATTTTCTCGTTGGCGAGCTGAACCTTGGTAAGAAGCGCGCAGCCAGAGCCAAAGAAATGTATATCCCCTATCGGAAATGGCTTAGCCGGCTTTTCACTACCCAGCAATATCGTCCGCAAAATTTAAATGATTACACCATTACCATAAGCCAATTATGCGAAAAACGCCTCGGGATCCCGACATTATCCAATAATCAACTCACGCTTAAATCATCACCCGACACAATTTTAACTACCCTGATCCAAGATATCCAACAAGCACAGACGTCGGTTCATGTAGAGTTCTATATTTGGCATCCCGGCGGACTTGCTGACCAAGTTGCCCAAGTCCTTATCCAAGCCGCTCAACGTGATGTGGCAGTAAAAATCTTATTAGATGCAGCAGGAAGCCGAACATTTTTTAACAGCAAGTGGCCAAAATTGATGCGCGATGCAGGCATAATTATTATTTCGGCGCTATCCGTTTCTCTTGTACGTATGTTATTCCGCCGGCTCGACATCCGACTTCACCGTAAAATAGTCGTGATAGACAACCAAATCGGTTATACCGGTTCAATGAATCTCATTGATCCCAAGTTTTTTAATCAAAGTGCCGGAGTGGGTGAGTGGATAGATGTTATGGTCAGGATCACCGGCTCCAATGTGCCAGTGCTTAATTGTATTTTCGCGTGGGATTGGGAAACCGAAACCGACCAAAGAATGTTACCTGAGCCTCCAAAATGTTATCCCCATGAAGATAAAGCATCCGACATGGTTCAAGTCATCCCTTCTGGACCTGGCATGCCTGAGGACATGATCCAGCAGGTTTTATTGCTGAGTATCTATCAAGCGAAACACAGCATCACCATCACCAGCCCTTATTTTGTGCCCAGTGAAAACCTACTCTTTGCGTTGACTGCTGCATCCTTGCGTGGTGTGCAGGTTAATTTAATCATACCCGACAAAAACGACTCACTGATGGTGGAATGGGCAAGCAGGCCTTTCTTTGGTGAATTACTTAATGCGGGCGTAAATATTCATCGTTTTGCTGGCGGCTTACTGCACACAAAATCAGTCGTAATTGATCTGCACCATAGTCTAATCGGTACTGTTAACCTTGATATGCGCAGCCTGTGGCTTAACTTCGAAGTCACTCTTTCTGTAGACAATGTAGAATTTACTCAGTCCCTCAGTCAAGTCCAACATCAATATATGGCTAACTCGATAAAAATGGATGCTCGTCAGTGGCGCAAAAGACCTTTGATCAAACGATTAGTGGAACAGTTTTTTTACTTATTCAGCCCACTGCTTTAACGATAAAACAAGCAATGCGGCTTACTCGAGGCCGCATAGCCAGTTCTAGCTTTCAACAATAGTAACTTAACAAATATCACCCGTATCAATCACAGGTTTAACGACTGCTGCACCGATAATGAGCAATATTAAAAAGGGCACTGCATGGCACAAAATCATCGGGTACTTGGCAACTAAAGCCCTTGTTGGGATGAAAAAGTAAGGGTCCACTTTACCTAATAACTTATAGGCAGGCATCAATATTGGCTTAAACCAAGTTTGAAAATAATAGCCACTAACAGCCACTATCTGTACTTCAATAAGTAATAACAATAAATCAAGCCCAACAGCATCAACAAGCACAGCTAAAGACACTAACTCTGGGTTAAGTAACAATACACAGATAACCGATATTATTACTATCTTCCAAATCCACTTTTTGATGTTCATAAATCTTCCATGATTAAGCAAATTAATACTTAAAATGTAAATCAATACTTTAAATGCAAATCAATATTTTAAATGTAGTCAAACACCCATAAAATTACCGGCTGACTCGCTAGCTAAACGTAAGTAAAAATATTGTATTGATTTAATTTTATGTTATTTCAATCGCTGATTAACAAGTCGCTACATTGCACTGAATACTATGTCACCATAATAAGATTCAGCTTCTTTTCCACTATTATCAGTGTCGGTCATAATCGCGATAATGTCTATATATTGATAAGCTTTCTGGTTAGCTTGCTCACTACCTTTGTCACCAAAAATATCAATCAAGTCTTGGTATACATTACGTTTTTCTTGGTACCACTGACCCTTTTGCGCTTCCTTTCCTCGAACAGACATCATTTTGACACTTGAGCCAGCAAACGCATTATCCCAAACCAAGTCTTTATCTTGATTACTCGACCAAACATAGTTTAATGATTTGGTTTTCCACACCATAAAACCACCATCGATAACCACGTAAATTCGAGCGACAAAGTCATCGCCTTTTTTACTGCGCTCATCTAACTGCAGCAGCGTTTTTTCGACTAACCAACTCCAGTTTAGGTAAGGCGTTGCAGTAAGATCAATTTGCTGTTCTAACACTAACCCTGATGCGGCATTATGACTGAGTGCTTTTAGCGCCAAGCGCCCTTTATATTCATCTATGGTGTAAATTGATTCACCTGAGAATTCTTTGGGTTCCCAGCTATCAATCCCCTTGTCACTCAATGAGGTCAGGTTAGTAGCAGCGGTCACATTCAAGCAAACGATTATGCTAAAAAGTAAAATAGTCCATCGAAGCATGTGGTCCTCCTATCACTACACTAAGTGGTATAACGCCGAACACTGATACATTTATCAGTGAGTTTGATCTAAGCCATAATGATAACTAAAGACGACCAAGTCACATTTATAATCAATAACATAGTCTCTTTCAGCATCCATTGCGATAGTCTTTGTTTATTCAGGCACATACATAGAGCTCATTTCTCAGTAAATTGAGCCCTAGATAATTAACCATGACCACTATGGCTGAAGTAAACCAACAAAAGAGGCCGATTTACTCATACACATATTCATATTCAGAACAATACTCATAAGGCGTGTTGTATCGGCTCACAATAGTGTTGTCATGGTTATGCTATAGCAGTTTGCGTTTTTGAGTACTTATACCCAAGCCACTTCAACATGCTCTTTTCAGCGCTCCCGAAGGATAACTGGACAAGACAGTGATTGAAGAGACTGTATCGCAAGAGCCTAGATCGCTACGCTGCTAGGACGCTGCGCGGCGAGATCCTATAAAATCTTAGCAGCGAAGCTGTCGCTAGCCCTGATATGACAAGCCAAGGGCCTAGGTGCCAGACCGCTCTATCCGTGAGCGCAGCGACCCTAGAACCTAGCAGACCGAAGGCTGCCCTATTCCTAGCACCTTGAACTCGGTCTCTTCTGGACATACACAACCCTGCATTTCGAGGTCGTTTGGGTATATGTTAGCTTGCTATAGCTTTTTAATAAGGCCAACAACAAATAACAAGATGACAGCACCCGCCGTTGCGGTAATAATTGAACCCAGTAGCCCTCCCATAGAAATGCCTAGTAAACTAAATACAAACCCCCCGACCACTGCCCCTACAATACCGACTACGATATTACCGAGTAGACCAAAGCCCATCCCTTTCATTAACGTCCCAGCCAACCAGCCGGCTAATGCGCCAATGGCTAACGTAATCAATAAGCCTGTTATATCCATAATTCACTCCTGTTAATAACCCATGTTGATATTTTTTTACAATCTAACACTTCCAACACAGAGGCAGCGTTACTGAGTCCCTGAGTTAACTTATTGACCACCTCTTTTACCTGAAGTCGCAGGCTATGGCGGCAACGTCAGTTTTGAAGGCTTATTCCTTGGCATAGGTGCTCCATCACACCATCAGCCGAATGGATAAATGACGTTTAAAAATTTATGCTCTAATGTTCAGCGATCAAATACTAAGATCCACTCTCAGCTACGACCTTCACGCCCCCCCCCTTATATTGAAAAACCAAAAAGAGGAAAAGCAAAAAGAGGAAAAGCAAAAAGAGAATTTTTCTCGCTTTGTGCCATTTTTACGCTTAACCAAGTCACCCATTTTCATTTTATAAAAAAGCTTATTGAACAAGACCAAAGTGACACGTTTCTATTGAGTCTTGTAGATACCCCTCCATCATCGCATCAACTTTAGCAGTATCAATTAGCATTTAACAGTCCCCAAAAACTTGCTATGTGGCTGGTGATGAACAAAGTCATAGGATCATCAAGCCTGTTCCCCTGGTGGTTAATTGTTAGAGTATCCGAATAACTGGGAGAGCAGCCCGGGATAGGCTTTTTTAGGGAGATATTTGATCAAAAAAATCAAGCTAAACAACTCTGGTTACAAATAGTGTCATGTCCCTGTGTCGATTATGTCTAATAATTCCAGTGAATAATTCAGTGTGCACTACACTTAGTTGACCTTTTAGCTAATCTTTGACCAAAAGTTAAAGTAAGTAAGTATAAGGGATAGCAATATGTCAGACACTTTTACGAAAGGTATGGCTCGAAATATCTACTATGGCGGCAGTGTGTTTTTTATACTATTGTTTGCCGGCCTCGCTATGCATACCACCAGAGAAATGCCCAAATCTGATCATCGAGAGAACCTCACCCAAGCCGTTGTAAACGGTAAAGCCGTATGGGAAGACAACAACTGTATTGGTTGCCATACACTCATTGGTGAAGGCGCTTATTATGCGCCAGAGTTGGGAAATGTTTTTTATCGCCGCGGTGGCGGTGATCTCGATGCATTTAAAGGCTTTATGCAAGGTTGGATGAAAATTCAACCTCTCGGTATCCCTGGACGTCGACAAATGCCTCAATTTAACTTAACGGAACAACAGGTTAACGATTTGGCAGAGTTCTTGAAATTCACCGCTGAAATAGATGTTAACAGCTGGCCACCGAACATTGAGGGTTAAGCAATGAGCACTTTAAAATTTCAATCTCAATCAGTTGCGACACCTTACTTTATATTTGCGCTTATTTTGTTTACCGGACAAATTCTATTTGGCTTGGTGATGGGCTTGCAATATGTCGTAGGAGATTTTCTCGCGGGGATCATTCCCTTTAACGTTGCTCGAATGGTGCATACTAACTTACTCATCGTTTGGCTATTATTTGGCTTTATGGGTGCCGCTTATTTCCTTGTTCCCGAAGAGTCTGAAACCGAATTGTATAGCCCTAAACTCGCTATCCTGCTTTTCTGGGTATTTGCAGTTGCTGCCACACTCACAGTGTTGGGTTATTTGTTGGTGCCCTATTCAAGATTGGCTGAGATCACGGGAAATGAGTATTTCCCGACGATGGGGCGGGAGTTCTTAGAGCAGCCCACAATTACTAAAATTGGCATTGTTATCGTCTGTCTCGGTTTTCTGTTCAATATCGGCATGACCATGTTGCGCGGCCGAAAAACGGTGATAAACATGGTACTGCTCACCGGGCTAATTGGTCTGGCTGTCTTTTTCCTGTTTTCTTTCTACAATCCGTCCAACATTGCTATGGATAAATTCTATTGGTGGTTTGTGGTCCACCTCTGGGTGGAAGGCGTGTGGGAATTAATTATGGGTGCGATCCTCGCCTTTATACTGATCAAGATCACTGGTGTTGACCGGGAAATTATTGAGAAATGGCTGTATGTAATTGTGGCGATGGCATTGATCTCCGGACTACTGGGAACTGGGCATCACTTTTTTTGGTTAGCCACCCCAGAATACTGGCAATGGGTGGGTTCGGTATTCTCCGCGTTAGAACCTTTACCTTTCTTTGCCATGGTGCTGTATGCATTCAACATGGTCAATAACCGCCGCCGAGAACATCCAAACAAAGCCGCCACGCTGTGGGCGTTAGGAACGGCAGTGATGGCATTTCTGGGCGCTGGTGTGTGGGGATTTTTACATACATTGGCACCGGTTAATTTCTACACTCACGGTACCCAAATCACTGCGGCACATGCCCATATGGCGTTTTACGGTGCCTATGCAATGATAGTACTCACCATTATTTCCTATGCTATGCCGAAGTTACGCGGTATCGGCGAAGCATCGAGTAAAAAAGCGCAAGTACTTGAAATGTGGGGATTCTGGCTAATGACGGTTGCCATGGTCTTCATTACGCTGTTCTTAACTGGAGCTGGGGTATTGCAGGTCTGGTTACAACGTCTACCTGAAGGCGGCGAAGCACTCAGCTTTATGGAAACCCAAGATAAATTATCAATTTTCTATTGGGCACGAGAAGCGACGGGGGTCATATTTTTGATCGGCTTAATAACCTATATGTGTAACTTTATTGTCGATAGAAAGGTCGCTAAATAGCGAACTGAACAATGGACTGCTTTAATCGAATAGAGTTATCGCGGAGTCGTTATTGCCGCTAGTTCCCCCCTATTTTTATCACCATGGAGGCACATAAACTAAAATGGAAGAATGGGTGGGAAGTATTTGGCATAAGTTCATTGTGCAAAAGAGCAACACTGAATTTGATCATGCCCGAGTTCAATTTGATGATATCAAGAAATCCGTTGGGGTGATTTTTCGCGCACTAGGAGGCTCACCGACAAAACGCGTCGAAGCCGCAGTGCCGCGTGATTATTATGCTCATAGAAATTTTATCGATAAAATTTCTGGCGCCAAACAACAAGTCAGCCTTGCTTGGCAAGACGAAACCAGCCTTCGTCTGCCGCAATCCATCGCTATTTTTGATACACCACAACTCAATAAAGAACTCTACCTCTGGCTTGCTGCCCTTGCCCCGCATTACCCAGAGCAGTTCACCCACTGGGCCAGAGACAATCAAGCTGTCGTAGCCAAAGTACTCAATAAATGCCCCGCTCTAAGGCCTCGTTATCAACGACTGGTGACAGCAATACTCAAGCAACGAGTTCCTGTTGAAGCATTGCCTAAATCCTTACAACCGCTCGAACGGGCAGTGATCCAAGCAATAACCCACCCTGGATCTATTATTGAATTTCCGGTTGCACACTATGCACCTCAAGCCATTTATATCTGGTTGTACCCCAATGAGAACGTCAAAGATAACCCCTTTAGCGCGGCAGATATTGATTGCCAAGAAGAGCAAGGTTCATCCGCGGCAACTAAGCAGCAAAGCGTACAGGCTAGAAAAAAATCACAGCGAATAGAAGAAGATGACACCAAAGACAGTCTGATGGTTTTTCGCTTAGAAAACTTGTTCTCGTGGAGCGAGTTTTCTAGGGTGAATCGCGCAGAGGACGACACCGAAGACGATGATGCCCAAAGAGTGGCTGAAGACCTTGATATTATTACGGTGGCAAAGGGCTCAAAGCAAAAAACCGCCAAGCTTAAAATAGATCTCGACTTACCTTCTGCAATTGAGGATGACTTGCCCTTAGGGAAAGGCATTACGCTGCCAGAGTGGAATTACAAATCGAATCAACTGGTGGCTGAGCGTTGTCTATTACAACCTATGTTGCCCCGCGACAGTAAGCCGCAGCCATTGCCGCGGTCATTAGACTCAGCTGCCAAAAAGATCCGCCAACAATTCCAGCAACTGCAAAGTATTAAAAACTGGCAAAAATCTCAGCCGAGCGGAGATGAAATTGATTTAACCGCTTGGTTGGATTTCCATATTGAAAGTCAGACCTCTATGGCGCAAGAAACTGGACTCTACGTTAGGTTTCAGAACTGCCAGCGTGACATAAGCTGCTTGTTACTCTCGGATCTGTCTATGTCGACAGATGCCTACATCAATAACCAACTTAGGGTCATTGATGTCATCAAGGACAGCATGCTGCTATTCAGTGAAGCTTTGGCGGCTGTGGGCGATCCATTTGCGCTGTATGGTTTCTCATCGGTAAAGCGCCATCACGTTAGGTTTACACTATTAAAGAACTTTGCCGAACCCTACAATGATCATATACGTGGCAGGATCCTAAGTTTGCGGCCAGGCTTTTATACCCGAATGGGTGCCGCCATCCGCCAAGCGAGCAATATTTTGGCGGAACAAACACACCACCGAAAGTTGCTGCTTATTTTGACTGATGGCAAGCCGAATGATATCGATAATTACGAAGGTCGATATGGCATTGAAGATACCAAGCAAGCGATTATCGCTGCCCGCCGCCTTGGACTCATTCCATTTTGTATCACCATAGATCAAAAGGCTGACCAATACCTGCCTTATATTTTTGGCCATAATGGCTTCAGCGTTATCTTTGACCCAAGCCAGTTACCGACAAAATTGCCACACTTATATCATCAGCTCACCCAATCTTCTTACTAGACTTTATTAAGCAAAGGAGACCTAAATGATTGAAAAAGTTCCCTGTTTGTATTGCCAGACTGAAAATACACTTGATAGTAAAACGGCGAGGTATTTGACCGACCCCGTTCCTGTCTGTTGCCACTGTGGTATGGCTTTACCAAAAGCGCACCCTAGTAGCCGTGTCTATAAAACCAGAGTTTTTTTATGGGCCTTTGTATTCATTGCGTTATTTTGCTTACTGATGATCATTTATTTACCCAGATAACCGCAGGCAGGTATGTAAACATGAAACTAAATAAATACGATCAAAAACAAATAAAACAAGCGTCTGCAATCGCCTTGTGGTCTCTGCTCAATCTCACCTTTTTACCCCTGCTATCGTTTATCGTGCTGCTTAGCAAAATCAATCAATTTGCTTCCGACTCGTTTTCCGCTTATCACCTCAATTTTGCCATCAAGCTTAATTTAGCCGCTGCAACGGCATTAATACTGGTAAGTGCACTGATGATTTTATTTGGAGGCTTCAATTCGGGCATGACTTGGGTATTTGTGATTACCTATTTTATCTCTGTGCATGCCTTCTTTATTTTGATTGCGGTATGGATGTTAGTGCGGGCGTGGGCGGGTAATAAAATGGGCTACAAACAAGTTTAGTTGTTCATGTTATGGCGAAAAGACATCAATAAGTAATGCAAATATTATTAAATAACTTATTAAAAACTCATTAATCATATGGTTAATTATATTAATATGAGATTCAAGAGTGAACCACTGGGCACTCAAAATAAATAGTAAATCAATCCAATACCTATCGGGAGCAAGGTAACATAAGCCCGTAATAAGTTGCGCCACAATGCTGGCGCCGGTTTCAATTCCATATAGACATCAACAATCAGTAGTCCCTTTATCAAGGTCACCAGCAGAATGCTAGCTAACACAATATCTTCTACACCTTGCAACCAGGCATTACTTGCGCCCAGCGCAACACTGCCCACATAAGCAGAAGCGGCAGTCAGGATAATCAGATAGAGATATACCCGAAGAATGAGACCTTGATGATTGTTCATATTTTGCAGCCTCACATTAGCCTAGTTATGATTAGTTATGATTAATTAATGACGTACAACAGCGGGAAAATAATGATCCACACGAGGTCTACCATATGCCAATAGCAAGCTCCTGACTCAAAACCCGAAAGGCTCTTACCCTGATAGGCTCCTCTTGTTGTTTTGTATGCCATGGAGCCCAAGATAATCATTCCGAGAATGACGTGCATAAAGTGGAATGCTGTGATAAAAAAATACAAGGTAAAATAGGTATTGGTCGACAAACCAAATCCTTGTTGGATCAGCTCGTTATACTCCCATGACTTCACCGCTAAATAGACTCCCGCCGTGAGTAACGCACCGCCCAATAGCGCCGCAGCATAATCTTGGCGTGAATGCTTTACCGCATTTAAGCTGAGGGCGACCAAACAACTACTGGAAATTAACGCAATGGTGTTAATCCCACCGGCGACGGGATGCAGGTAGGTTTGTCCCTGTTGAAACATATCGGGATACAGCTGCCGTGTTACTGCAAAACCAATAATAAAAATAGCGAATACCGTTAGCTCTGCCAAAATGAAAAACCACATTGCCAAATCACCCGGCAAATGTGGCCGCTGGCTTGATGTCACACCCGCGACATCACCGGTTGGTACCTGATTGGATCCGGTATTGACCATATTATGACTTTTCATCTGCAAGGGCATTAACAATCAAAATACAGTCGAGCGACATCCATGAGCGCTTCAACGGTACTGAGATCATCAGACAATGGCTCCGCAAGGCAACTGCGACACGCGGCCAGTGGCGACATACCACTGGATATCATTCGCGCCGCATAAATTAATAAGCGCGTAGAAGCCACTTCATCTAAGTCACAGTCCAGTCTGCGCAGTGACCCGGCCAATTCAATCAACTTACCCGCTAAATCTTGATCTATTTGACATTCCGTCATCAGTATTTGGATCTCGAGCTGAGGATTTGGATAGCCAAGCCGCAATGCGACAAAGCGCTGCCGAGTACTCGCCTTCATTCCTTTAAGAATATTTTGATAACCAGGGTTATAGGACACCACCAACATAAAACCTTGTGCTGCAGCGAGTTCTTCTCCGGTTCGTTCGATCGGTAATATGCGACGATCATCGGCAAGTGGGTGCAATACCACTGTGGTATCTTTACGTGCCTCGACGATTTCATCGAGATAACAAATACCGCCTTCTCTCACCGCCCTCGTTAACGGTCCGTCTTGCCAATAGGTACCCTTTGGACCAATCAAATGACGTCCCACTAAATCCGCGGCAGTTAAGTCATCATGACATGCCACAGTGTATAAAGGTCTGCCTAGTTTCTCCGCCATATAAGCCACAAAGCGCGTTTTACCACAGCCCGTAGGCCCTTTAATTAACAATGGCAGTTGATGAGAAAACGCGTACTCGAACAGTTGTATTTCGTTGTCTTGCTGCTGATAAAATATCTGTTCATTAATAGCAATTGCAGTGGTAGTTGATAAGGTCATATGGGTCCCTAGTATTCGACACTACTCGAAAAGAAAGCTATTTAAATATAGCATTTATTAACATTTTGGCTGAAAAACTCCCATCGCTGTTGGTTAATAACAAAGTTGATTCATAATAAAGTCGTCACCATAATCAAGGATGGGAAGAAAATAAGATAAGCTCGCATCAATAATCGCAAGTATCGATGGGCATGACGCAATTCCATAAAATGATCGATGATCATTAATCCCTTACACATCACGGTCAATGCAACCAAGATGCTAACCAGCGCTGAAGAGTTAAATTTTTCACCCAAAAACGTATTAAATAGCGTTATTCCAATCAACGCCCACCAGCAATACTCCATTTTTCCAAAAGATTTCATCATGGCCTACCTTAGAACATACAAGAGTGGAAAAATAAGGATCCACATCAAATCAATCATGTGCCAGTACATGGCTAATGCTTCTAGACCTGAATGTTGTTTCGCTGAATAGGCTCCTCTACGCACACGAAAAATCACCCATAAAACCGCGCATGCAGCCCAACCCACATGGAGGAAATGATTAAAAGTCATATAGTAATAAACAGTAAAAAACTCACTGCTACTGGTTCGAAAACCCTGCTGATGATTCCAATAGAATTCGCCGGATTTCACCAATAGGTACAAGCAACCACAAGCCAGAGTGAGCCACAGATAGACTTCACACTTGGCTCGATTGTCTAACCGAATATTGATCATGGCTTTTGCAATGAAGTAACTGCTTGAAAGTAATATCAATGTGTTTGTTACCCCCGCGAGGGTACTTACACTTTGGGGGCCTTGAGAAAAAGCTTCTGGGTAATGGTATTTGGCAATAAAATAAGCGACGAAAAAAATACCAAATTCAGTGAGTTCAGATAGGATCCCCACCCATATCGGAATATTACCGGGGATTCGACCAGCCCGCAGCTCACTCCAGGAACTAGGGAAAATGCCCAAAGGTGCTTTGGGGGGCTCACTATTCATCGGGTAATGATCATCATAAGCCCTTTTGGCCAATGGTTGTCGGTTTACCTAAGTTTAGTTCAATAATACACAACAGGCGTGAAATCCCTTTTCTTGACAGGGCTTACCCAAGACATAAATATAATCTAGCCATATAGCATGTTGTTAATGACAGGACAACGATTGGGGCAGTTAAACGACATCCTGATAGTGACGAAAATAAAGGCCTAAAAATGGTCGCTTAATTAACCAATCGGCGCAATAAATGTTAAAAACACCCTTTAACCTGTCCAGTAGCGATGATGAGCTTTCGCCAATCGCAGCCTGAATGGCATATGACATCGATAGATAATTTCATTTTAGAGCTAAATCACGTAAACTATGCGCTGTTTTTTAAGTCTCTTTTTTAGGTAAATCATGATCCGTTTAAACCAAGTACAATTGCCTCTCGACCATAATGAAGATGCGCTGCAAGATGTGGTATTGCAAAAGCTATCTATCTCCGCGGAGCAGCTGGTTGACATACATGTGTTTAAACGTGGCTACGATGCCCGTAAAAAGAATTTAATTTGGTTAATTTATACATTGGATGTGACATTAACCAATGTAGACGAAGTGGCGTTATTGGCGTCGCTTGTTGATGATCACAACATCCGTGTTTCACCAGATACCGATTATAAGTATGTTGCTTGTGCTCCAGAAGGGTTAACGGAGCGCCCATTGGTGATAGGTATGGGACCATGTGGCTTGTTTGTCGGACTTATATTGGCGCAAATGGGTTTTAAGCCCATTATTTTAGAGCGCGGTAAATCAGTGCACGAACGCGCTAAAGATACCTTCCGTTTTTGGCGTACCAGTGAGCTAAACACCGAATCCAATGTGCAATTTGGTGAAGGTGGTGCGGGCACATTCTCTGATGGTAAGTTATACAGTCAAGTCAAAGACCCTGGTTTTAAAGGCTTAAAAGTAAAACAAGAATTTGTTGCCGCGGGCGCACCGGCTGAAATCATTTATGTCAGCAAACCACACATTGGTACCTTTAAACTGGTGACTATGGTGGAGAAAATGCGTAGTGAGATCATCCGATTAGGCGGTGAAGTTCGCTTTGAAACCCGTGTCGATGAAATCAATATTAGCGATCGTCAGGTGACGGGTGTCACACTTAGAAATGGCGAAGTGCTGCATTCTACACATGTCATTGCTGCGATTGGCCACAGTGCCCGTGATACATTCCAAATGTTGCATGATAAAGGCGTGTATATGCAGGCGCAGTCATTTTCGATTGGTTTTCGTATTGAACACAAACAAGACATGATAGATAAAGACCGCTTTGGCAGTAACGCGGGCCACCCAATGTTAGGTGCTGCAGATTACAAGTTGGTCCATCATTGTAAAAGTGGTCGCAGTGTGTACAGCTTTTGTATGTGCCCTGGTGGTGTGGTTGTGGCGGCAACGTCAGAAGAGCATGCGGTAGTCACTAACGGTATGAGCCAATATTCGCGAAGTGAACGTAATGCTAACAGTGCCATTGTGGTGGGGATAGACCCAAGTGATTTTGATAACGATCCACTGCAAGGGATCGCGCTGCAACGTAAATTGGAACGCAATGCCTATGTTATGGGCGGCAGTAATTATGATGCACCTGCGCAAATGGTAGGCGACTTTTTAGCCGCGGGGGTGGGTAAACCGTTTGAAAATGTTGAGCCATCTTATAAACCCAATGTAAAAATGACTGATTTAAGCGATGCATTACCCCAATTCGCCATCGATGCGATCCGCGAAGCCATTCCCGCATTCGGTAAGAAAATTCGAGGTTTTGACAGTAAAGATGCCATGTTAACGGGCGTTGAAACGCGTACCTCTTCACCAGTGCAAATTAAACGTGGCGCAGATTATCAAAGTCTTAATACCAAAGGTTTGTACCCTGCAGGTGAAGGTGCCGGTTATGCAGGCGGCATTTTATCGGCGGGTATCGACGGCATCAGTATTGCCGAAGCCGTTGCATTAGACATGCTAAAACAGATAGCCAACCGTTAATGTCGTCTTAAATTAACAGCGCAACAACGCCACATATGGATAATCGCTTAATTGCCACTGCCGCAAGTGCTGAAATGTCCGCGCAGATTTAATGTTAATATCACTGGAAAACTCCCGCGTTTTGGCCCCGCCCCGCGAGTGATTTTCCTGTTGATGTTCCTGTTGATGTTATGTTTGTTTATGGCTGCCATCACACATTGGCTGAGTTCTTGTTGATTTACAGCCACAAAAGAACACTTTATTAGACTCTTTGGCAGTAAATTTCACTGGTGTAAATTCAGAACCTTTATGAGAACCATCACAAAAAGGCTGTTTTTTACTTTCCCCACATGAACACCAAAAATAATTTTTACCCGCTTCTACCTCGACTGCATAGGGGGTATCTGAAGCACGTATTGGTTTACTCATAATATATTCTCCATAACTAGCTAATAAACATAACAACTAAACTAACAACGAAACTAACAACGAAACTAAGCCACCCATTCTTATAATCAACAACATAGCTGCTTTCATCATTCATTGCGATAGCCTTTGATTATTCCAGCACATAAATTAGCAACATTGCTAATAAGATTGAGCCGTATGACCTGGTCAACTGTAATCGAAATAATCCCGATAACCTCAATGTAGATCCATGCTTAAACATCTTCAGTTGTAGTCTTATTCTCATTATATTGACCATAAACCTTAACCGTCCCATTTCACTCTTCTGACAACACCAGCGACCTAGTGGCTCAATCTCTTTGTGTTCTTACTATATGCATGACATTGCGAGCGGCACCCTGACTTGACTGAGCTTTGTACGTCGGCAGCTATTGGCTGGGAAAACGTCTCATGCGAACAAATGAATGTGACACCCACGATTACTGCTAGTCAAATTTTACTTGTTGTTAAGCAGTCCGATCGATTGGGTGATTGACACCATCGCCGGTGACCACGTTACCTAAATCAAATGGATTGACGCCGTCTAAACAGCCAATGTTAAAGCCATATTCGCTCGGGTTTGAGCGTCGTTGATGATGGGTATAGATACCACAGTGAGAACAGAAGAAGTGTTTCGCGGTGTTGGTATTAAATTGATATAGCTTAAGCACATCTTGGCCTTTTACCAATCGAATTCCATCGAGTTTAACCGAAGCAACAATGGCACCTTTTCTACGACAAATTGAACAATCACAGCGTCTCGGGTTTTCGATGCCGTTTAGTAAAGTGAGTTCAAGTTCAACCGCTCCACAATGACATGTCGCTTTGTGTTTCAGTTCAATGTTGGTATTGCCCACTCGTTTGATCATGCCAAGACCCTTTGTGCTTTATAATGTAACCATTGACTCGTGCTATCTATGTCGGTAACTCGAGGTAACATTAAAATATCACCAGAGTGGTTCATTTAAACCGAAAATCGCGCCAGCTATAGTTCAAAAAAATGTAAACATAAACAAACTCTTCCAACTTAATCGCATTACCGGAACGATAAAATATAAGCTAAAAACTATTTTGCCGCTTTCTCCGCTGCCAACACGCTGGCCATTGACGGCACTATTGACACTGGATCTAGGCGCATTTGGAACCAATTTAAGCGCCAATCTAAATGCGGACCCGTAACGCGACCGGTTGCACCAATTTCAGCAACTTTATCGCCCTGCACAACTTTGTCACCGACGGTTAAATACAATTTACTTAAGTGCAAAAATGTTGAATTAATCCCATAACCGTGATCGATAATCACAGTGCCACCAGAATAGAACATATCAGGCTCGGCTAAGGTAATAACGCCGTCTGCTGGCGCGACGACGACCGTGCCTGTTGGACGTGCAACATCAACACCAAAATGTGGGTTACCGGGAACGTCGTTATATACCCGTTGGCTGCCATAAACGCCTGAAATTCTGCCCGTAACTGGCCAAATAAAGGGCTGCATAAATGCCTGTTGCTGACTAAATAAGCCTCTGGCGGCGCGAGTCTGTTTGGCATCTTTAGCCGCCCTTTTTTGGGCGACAGGATCGGGTTTCATTATTTTTTGGCTAATGCCAGTGACCCGATCAATTTTGTACTGCCTCGCGGCAATTTTTAGCGGTTTAATTTCGGTTAATCCGTCTGGGTAAATGACTTTAAACACTTGCTCTGCTTTCGCGTCTCTATCAAACCCAATGGCAAATTGACCATTTGGGGTGATTTTTACCGGTTGGCCATTAAGTAAAATTTTACTGCCTGCTGGCACGGCGCCACGCACTAGTGCACCTTGTTCAAACTGACCTTGAAATGTCACCGCTGCAGCAGCGTTAGTACTGAGTCCGCATAGACTGATCACCAGCATTGCGGCCGTTGAAATCGATTGTAAAAGTGTCTTTTTTAATAACATAATCGAAATGCATTCCTTGTTAATTGCGACAAAAAACATAAAAAAAGGGCTACCGTATGGCAGCCCATTAATAATACTTGATTAACCTCTTACTGCAATGGCTCCTTTGCCAATACCTTCGAAAGCGATGACTTTAAAATGACTTTCGGGCTCTTTACTCGACAATGTTTTAGCCATGTATTCAGCCAATAACTCGACGGTGGTGTCATGGGGAATTAAGTCACAACAATGCTTAGGAATCGCTAATTGAAAATCACCTTGAGGGGCAACATAGTGAAAACCAAAATGCGTTTCGTCGCTGACTTTCGTTTGCTTAGACAAATGAAGTGTTTTGATAGACACTAAGTCTTCTTCGGTGCCAAGGTAAATATCTTGCCAACGTTCAGCCCAATAGTGGTCCCATTTAGGTGTCGCGATGCCATTTTCAAATACCGTTACCGGGCTCCGATGACCATGAGCAATACGCTGACAATTACCGTCATGTTTACGTAGACCATGACTGTAATGATAAAACGGCGTATCAAGTGCTTCGTGGCGTAATGTCAGGCTGATACCTTGGACATTTTCTGGCAACACTTCACGTAAGGCTTTTTTCAAAAAGTCATTAACACTTTCATAGTCGATAACTTCGGTTGGGATCAGTGCAAAAGCTTGTGATGGACACGCCAGGTGGATATCACCTTTTTGGCTGCTAAAGTCCATCCATACTCGGTCGCCCTTTTGCTGCCAGCGCACTTCGCTGCAAGCCGTAGGGATTAACAAACGATGATCGGCAACATCATCGATGGTGTTTTTGATGGTACGCTTGACTTTGGCAAAGTCGAGCACCATATTTTGCTCATCTAAGCCGCCATCTAATAGCACATCGACAATCCAGCTTTCACCTACCATGCCGCGAATGGGGCAAAGATAAGAAAAATCAATAACAGTTAAATCTTTTACAAACAGTTGCATTAATGCTCCTAGGCAGAAAAACAGTCCACCTCAGTATAAATGTATTCCAAATAGCACATGCCAGTGGAAGCACTATCTTACCTGATCCACTTTGGTCCGACTATCAACTCTTAGTCTACAACCAATTGCGCTAATACCAATAGTTAAATACCGATGCTCTACTGCCGATCGCCTAAATCAATGTCTCGTCAGTGTGTTCGATGTCAAAATAAGACCCAAATGAGATCAAAATGAGACCGCATTGATACCACATTGATACCGCGAATTATTTCAATGCCATGTCAAACAAAAGCGAAGCGATGAGCGAGCAAATATCCTTGTAGATATAATAAATAAAAGTAAGTCGACTCAATAATATTTTAATAATCAGATGACTACCGAAGAAGCGGAAAGTGGAGCGTTAATGATCTCAGTTAAGCATTTGCTAAACCGAGTTAACTGATGAATAAGGCGTTGTAGCGCACAGATAGTACCAAGTTATGATAGCTCTTAACGGCCCAACATAAATAGCACCAGTAAACTAAGCGTCATAAGTGAAGGCATACCACTGTTGCTTGTCAAAGCCCACTGCTATGGGCATGGCGGATAGAGATGTTCGAAAAAACGGGGCAGATTGAGGGCGTTTTATGTCGACAATTCCAGGCCGTTTATCAATAAGGTGAGCAGCTAACAAGCTATATTCATCATAGCCAAACGGACTTACCACACGCTCAGCATGCCTCGAGCCAGCCACATGCGCTGGTATTATTTACCAGCTCATTCCACCTTATAGCCTACCCCATAAATTGAATGTAATAGTTCTTTTTGTTGACTAGCTTGGGCCAACTTATGACGTAGATTTTTGACATGACTATCTATGGTACGCGAGCTGACAATACGATCGTCAACATAGCAAACTTGCATTAGGCTGTCGCGAGAGTGCACTACACCGGGTCTTTTTAGCAAAGTGTGCAGTAATCTAAATTCAACCGGTGTTAATTCAATCTCTTGTTGGTCGACCTGACATTTAAAACGTTCGATATTGATCTGCAGATATTTATAACGAATAATCTGTTCACTTTGACTGCCATGGGTATTTTCAACTCGTCTTAAAATCGTTTTGACCCGAGCGACGACTTCCCTAGCCGAAAATGGTTTACACACATAATCGTCTGCTCCAATATCTAAGCCCATTAAGCGGTCAATTTCATCTACCCGCGCCGTTAACATTAATACTGGCAGCATTGAAAATTGCCTCAACTCACGGCAAATGGTTAAACCGTCTTTATAGGGCAACATCAGATCTAAAATCATAAAGTCAATTTGTTGAGACTTAACCGTTTCAATCACTTCACGACCATCGTGTTGTACCAAGGTGTTAAAACCTTCAAGGGTTAAAAAGTCGACTAAAATCTGCGCTATTTTAGGCTCGTCCTCCACCACTAATATGGTTAATGGTTGTTGATGAACATGTCCACTCATAATGACTCCCTGTGCATAGGTAATAGTACTTCAATACAAAGTCCACCCTGTGGTGATGGGATGGCCTTAATGGTGCCATCATGCGCTTCGACAATATTCTTACAGATGGTTAAACCAAGACCTGCACCACTACCACGGCGTGTGCGGGCACTGTCTTGGCGATATAATGGCTCAAACAGGTGTTCACACTCTTCAATGCTGGCACTGGGCTTGGTGTCATTAATAGTTAATCTCATCGTTTTATTTTGTTGTGATAATCGCACATCAATTACCCCTGGACTGTCTGTGTAAGCCATAGAATTCATTAATAAATTAATAAATAGCTGTTCAAGACGAAGCATATCGGCAGATAAATACACCTCAGGCTGGAGCTTACTTTGTAGCGTTAGGCCTTTATCTTGTAGGCTGGTAGCCATACTATTAAGCGTGCTTTGTAGTGATTCACTGACGTTCACCCGCTGGAAATGATAACGTAATCCACCAACATCAGATAAAGATAGTTCATACAAATCATCGACTAAGTGCTTCATACGCAGCACTTCTTGTTCAAGTGAGATTAACTGAATGTGATTAAATGTTCTGATCCCCGCTTTAATCGCATCAATTTCACCGCATAAAATACTCAAAGGGGTACGCAATTCGTGCGAAATGTCCGCTAACCAACGATTTTTGGCACTACGATTTTTAGATAATGTCAGCGCCAGATGATCAATATTAGCCATTAGTTGGCCTAATTCATCGGTGCGCTGAGGCGATAAACGTTGATCATAATTACCCTGAGATAAATATGACACGCCCAGCATAACTTGCTTTACCGGAATAAGCAGAAAACGAGATAACCACCAAGCAATCGCACTCGCAAGCAGTAAACACAATAAACCAATTCCCATACTGGTCCAGCGTTGTTGCTGAGAAAATGCAGTAGCCGAAGAAGATTCAATGTCTCTAATAGGGCTGCTGTATAAATAACCGACGACCTGATCATCAAATATTAGCGGTAAGCTAATGAGAACGTCCGCATGGTCAATGTCGGCGCCGACGATAAATTGTTGCGCTGCTGAATATAACCCTGTCGGTGGACCAGAAGGTGGTGAAGCAAACGGAGGCCGTCGTCTAGGAGGACCTAATTGTGATCCCGGTCCCAAAGGAGGATTATCACCAATCGGTCTTGGGGGGGGCATTGCGCTGCCGTCTGGACGATATTTTTGTGGACGTGGCGCATGAAGCGCAATGGCTTGTGTTAATGCTTTTTGATTAATAGACTGCCACACTCGTGTAGATTGTTGCTCTGTCATTACTGATGGATCAGTTTGTGATACCGGATTAGCCGCATAAAGTGCCAATAGTTCATTCGATAAATACTGTAGACGCTCTTGTTCTAATCCGTTGATGTAGTCTAAAAAACCTTGGTCAAAACTCCACCTCGCTAATGATAACGTGGCGATAAGTACAATACTGGTAAGGCCAACGAAGGCTAAGAAAAGCTTTTGAGATATTTTCATAAAAGACATTATAACCAGCTATATACGCACAAACTAGTCGCGATAAATAACTGATAAAAATCTCCTCCAATTCTGCACAATTACTCCACATTGTTAGGTTATATTGCCATGAGTTACCTAACCAAGGAGTGTCACCATGACTCTTAAGCCAATCAGTATTGGTCTACTTAGCTTTATGTTATTAGTATCTGTCGGTGCTAATGCTAACCCACATGATAGAAAACCACCTAAAGAAGCTGTTGAAGCGTGTGCTAACAGTGCTGAAAATGATCAGGTTAGTTTTGACACCCCCCGTGGCGACACCCTTGAAGCAAGCTGTCAAATTATCGATGGCGAGCTTGTCGCTGTACCCGCCAATGGTCCTGACGATATGAAACAACCGCCAAAACAGCGCAAATAACACTCGTGTAGTTAAGGGGTATTCTTGCCTAAAATAATTAATAATCAATGCTTAAGGAGTAAATATGCAAGTGACTAGTGGTAACAATTCGATGCAAATGACATCGGCCGAGAACACCCAAAGACCTCCGCGTCCTGATGGTCCGCCACCACCAAAAGGCGGTGTACCGCCTGGGTTAGATACAGCGGTGTCGACCTTGTCTGATGATCAACAGCAATTAACAACTGACATGTTGTCATCATTGACCGACGAGCAACAAGAGTCGCTGAAGTCTATGTTGGATGAATTAAAACCACTTACAGAAGGCTTATCTGACGAGGACATCGGCAGTATTTTCTTTGAGGCGTTGAGCAGTATTTATAATGGTGAAAACACCGAAACGGCTAACAGTAATTCAACCTCTGTGAACGTAGATATTTACGCTTAATACAGTACTAAAAAGTCGTAATGGTGATATAAAAGCAGCTTACATATTGTGTAAGCTGCTATTTTATTTACTTTAAGTTAATTTCAGTGGGCAGGTTAATGCTGTTACGGATCATAGGTAAAAACTCGTTAAGATCTTGTGGCAATTGCGGTTTGCTGTACAAATATCCTTGAGCAAAATCACAGCCATTGAGCCGCAGAAAATCTGCTTGATCGACGGTTTCTACTCCTTCAGCAATAATCTGCAAATTCAGTGCATGCCCAAGTGCAATAACAGCCTTTGCAATGACGGTGTTATTAGCATCATGAGGGATATCACGCACAAACGACTGATCGATTTTCAACGTATCAATCGGTAACTTTTTCAGATAATTGAGTGAAGAATAACCGGTACCAAAGTCATCGATGCTCAAGGCAATTCCCATAGCACCTAATAATTTCAAATCATGAATAATCGCATCGGGATCGATCATCATACAAGACTCGGTTACTTCTAATTCCAAATGTTTGGCAGGTAATCCGGTTTCTAATAAAATGGATCGCACTTTATCGACAAAATCATTTCTTTGCAGCTGTAAGCTAGCCACATTAACTGAAATACGCTCAAACATTTTACCTTGAGTTAGCCATTCAACCCCTTGCAGGCAGGCTGCCTTTAATACCCATAAACCAATATCCCAAATCAAGCCAATCTTCTCAGCTAATGGAATAAACTCTGCCGGAGAAATATTGCCAAAGACAGGGTCATGCCAACGAATGAGCGCTTCAAAGCCACTGGGTGTCAGATCAGACAGTTTCAACTTCGGTTGATAAACTAAATAAAAATCTTCATTCACCAGCGCTTGGTGCAATGCTGTTTGCAGTTTTAATTGCGCCACAGCCTGTTTGGTCATTGACTCAGTATAAAAGGCATAATTGTTTCGCCCATCTAATTTTGCACGGTGCATTGCAGCATCAGCATTACGCAATAAGCTGTCATGATCATCACCATCACTTGGATATATCGCCACCCCCATACTGGCAGTAAGACGTACAGATTGGGAATTATCGAGAATAAATGGCTGTTCAAACACACTTCGAATACGGTCTACCGAAGAGGTAACGGAATCCGTGCCCGTGATGCTAGGCAACATAACCACAAACTCATCGCCACTTAAGCGTGCTAATGCGTCAAAATCAGATAATGCATAAGATAAACGATTGGCCAATTCAACTAAAACTTCATCGCCAATAACATGACCTAAACTGTCATTAATGTGCTTAAAAAAATCGATATCTAAAAACACAATCGCCAACTGTTTTTTGGCCCTATGAGAGTGATTAACCTCTTGCTCTAGCAGTGACATAAATTGCATCCGATTAGGCAATTGTGTCAGAGGGTCAAAATAAGCTAAGTTTTTGAGTTTTTCTTCATTTTGTTTCTGCGCTGAAATATCGGCAAACACTGCAACGTAATACTGAATGATATTTTGTTTATCAAATACCGCACTGATGGTAATAGCTTGCGGAAAAATAGCCCCATATTTACGACGATTCCAAATTTCACCATGCCATTTACCTTGAACAAGCAAGGTATTCCACAAACGTTCAAAGAAGCTTTTTGGGTGACGTCCCGAACTGAGTATTTTAGGGTTTTGACCTATTACCTCTTCACGGCTATAACCGGTGATATCAGTAAACGCTTGGTTAATTTCAGTAATATTACCATCACGGTCAGTTATAACGACTCCCTCGACCGCATTTTGAAACACGTTTGCAGCTAACGTTAACTGTTCTTCTGCCTCTTTATGTTTGGCTATATTACGAGTCATGCCGATGACACCGACCAAATGGCCTTGGGCATTAAGGATCGGAGCCTTGATGGTTTCGAGCCACACTTTGTTAAAATTAATGTCGAATTCTTCGCATTCAGAAACCACTACCGTTGCGCCGTTATTAATGGCTAATTTATCGCCCTCAATAAATTCTTCGGCGGTGCGTTGGTCAAAA
Source organism: Shewanella sp. S1-49-MNA-CIBAN-0167 (assembly GCF_040310145.1). Taxonomy (NCBI): domain Bacteria; kingdom Pseudomonadati; phylum Pseudomonadota; class Gammaproteobacteria; order Alteromonadales; family Shewanellaceae; genus Shewanella; species Shewanella sp. S1-49-MNA-CIBAN-0167. Next base: position 60,002 of record NZ_JBEOPO010000032.1, read on the forward strand.
AGATCAACGTCAGTTTTACCGACAATTTGCTCTTTAGATTTTCGCCAAGCTCGTTCAACACTTTTATTACAGGCAACATATTGCCCGCTAGCATCCTTAACCCAAACATGTTCATCAAAAGCATCAATAAAAGACTGTAAATCAACACCTGGGGACACTGACTCTGTGATATTTAAATCAACGATTAAGGAGCTTATATAATAGCGAATGGCGTTAGTTAACATATCCGCTATGCGCGCTTGCATCGCAGATAAAGGTTGAAATAAAGTCGCCTGAGTCGGTTCGATGTTATTGGCACTAAAGCTGATCACACCGATGATATGACCTTGAGGTGAACGAATAAACTGATGATAAACACTAGTGTGTTGGTCTACTTCTTTTACGCTATTAGGGGGTGTTGCTTTAAGATGTTGTAACACGCTAGCGTTATGTTGTCGCTGAGTCATTTCATCAATATTTTGACTTGTACAAATAGCTTCAATACTGTTATCAGAATTGACATGGTAAAACATGATTGTAAGACGAAACTCGGCAGAAATATCATTTATTTCTAGCTGCCATTCTCTTAATTGCGCTGGAGAAATAGCTTTTTTCAGCATACCACCTTCCTGAATAGTGCTTATTGAGTAAGCTTTGATAAGCCAAATCTTATGGGTACTATTATGAGTATTCTTATTAGCATTAGTGCCAAGTCAGATTATATCAGAATCGGCCTTATTAGCTGTAATTAAACAACCAATGCAATCGATTCGAGCGATTAATACTATAAGGACACTATAATTACCTGATTAACAACTCAGATTCAATCATAATATTACACAAAAACAAAAAAGGAGCCAAAAGACTCCTTTGTGGGATTCGTTACCGTCAGTGCGACGGTAAACTCCTGAATGCTAGCTATTTTTTAAAGCAGCAATGCGCTTTTCTAATGGCGGATGGCTCATCAATAACTCAGCCATTGAACGTTTGCCATTGATACCAAAGGCTGACATTTGTGCTGGCATAGCGCCAGATTCAGGCCCTTGACGTAAACGTTCTAATGCGGCAATCATTTTATTTTTGCCTGCTAAACGCGCGGCGCCTTCATCAGCCTTAAACTCACGAATACGTGAAAAGTAAGCTACGATAATCGATGCCAAAATACCGAATAGCATATCAAGTACAAATACTACAGCCATGTAGGCGAACATACCTAGGCCTTGACCTTCTTCGTCATTACTGGAAACAAAATTATTAATAATGCCAGCAACAACACGTGCTGCAAAAATAACAAAAGTATTCACCACACCTTGAATTAAGGTTAAGGTCACCATGTCACCGTTGGCCACGTGGCTCACTTCATGAGCGAGAACGCCTTCAATTTCGTCTTGGGTCATGCCATAAAGCAAACCAGAACTGACTGCAACTAAGGCGTTATTTTTACTTGGACCCGTTGCAAATGCGTTCATCTCTGGTGACTGGTAAATTGCCACTTCAGGCATCTTAATTCCAGACTTTTCAGCTTGGCGTGCAACCGTTTCAACTAACCAACGTTCCATACTGTCACGTGGTTGAGTAATAACTTCACAGCCCATGGTTTTCTTCGCCATCCATTTTGAAATGGCTAAACTGATAAACGCACCACCAAAACCAAAAATGGCAGCAAATACTAACAGTCCACTCATCGTTGAGGTATTAACACCAAGAATAGACATTACAATTGAGGCAACCAGTAAGATGGCAAAGTTGGTTGCGATCAACAAAAATATACGCTTCATTTAAGCTCCTGTATGGCGAAAGTGCCGATTTTCAGTTGTTACCAAAGACATAATATGTCAATAAATCTAAAATTCAAGCTTAGTTATATTAAAAAATATTTATCCTTCTTATATAGGCGGATTAAACATACTCTTGAATCTCTAGCGAGCAGATTTTAGGCAGATATTATTAAACCAAACTGAATAAAAACGACAAAAACCAACTAATTGTCGATAATGATTAATTTTTGATAAACTATCAAAAACAAAATACCAAAGGACTTTTTATGACCATTAATGCACTAATGTTGAGTGCTTCACGTGTCGGTGATTCAGCTTATTTAACCCATACTCTCGAACTCATCCGCCCATTAACTCAACCTGGGCAGCAATGGCTGTTTATTCCCTATGCTGGCGTCAGTGTCAATTACGATGACTATTTAATTAAAGTACAAACTGCGCTTGAACCACTGCCCATTATCATTACTAGCATTCATCAATTTTCCGATCCCAAACAAGCGATTCAAGATGCAGCGGGTATTTTGGTTGGTGGCGGAAATACATTCCAATTGCTCAACGAACTGTATCGTTATGACTTGGTACATTTAATCCGTGAACAAGTAGAAAATGGCATGCCATATGTTGGTTGGAGCGCAGGTTCAAACATTACCGGTGCTAGCATTCGTACCACTAATGATATGCCAATTACTGAGCCTCCATCTTTTACAGCCTTAGGCATTCTTCCGTTTCAATTAAATCCGCATTACACCAATTACCAAATGCCGGGGCACAATGGTGAAACACGCGCACAACGGCTATTAGAGTTTACGATGGTAGACCCATTAACGCCGGTGATAGCTATTCAGGAAGGCAGTGCATTGTGGCGTAGAGGGGAGACATTGCAACTGATTGGCGATGAAGTAGCTTACTTATTCCATGGCAAGCAACAAGAAGTTGAGATAGCCGTTAACAGTGACTTATCACACTTCCTTTAATCAGCGTATTGTTAATAAGAATATCGGATTTTAGCTTGTTGCAATCGGCTTTAACCTAAATTATTGGGCTTACTCTAATAAGCCCAATGGTGCAGTATATCGGCTACTCACTATCGTACTGATTTCGCTCACTGGGTATATCCGTTGAGTATTCAACAAATTCTACTTCAAATCCATTCGGATCAATAAAGTAACGGCTTTTGTAAAAAGGGTCATGTCCACCCATAATGGCTACTTCAAAACCCACCAGTGCTAATCTTGCCACTAACGCATCAATGTTATCCACTGCATAAGCAAAATGAGCTAAGCCCAATGCATTGCTTTTAAGGTCGCGCACCTCACCCGTACCAGAATCATTAAATGATAAATAATGAAAATCATCGCCAAAGTGAAGCCATTTCCGTGGTGTGCCATGCCAAATCGACTCTCCGCCACCACGAACCCGCCAATGGGGAAATGCCGCCTGATAAAATACTAATGTTTCATCTAAGTCATGCACCACTAAATTTAAATGTTCTAATCTCATCACTTATCTCCTTATTATTGATACAGCACAGCTTAATACCTCAAGTTAACTTGAGGTAAAGGATTAAATTTGCCAAAATGATAAAAAATTTGGAGTGCTAATGTCAGTAGAAACAGAATTAAGTGTGGGCCAAGTTGCAAAACGTTGCGGGATCAACATCTCTGCGATTCATTTTTACGAGCAAAAAGGTCTTATCAGCAGTTGGCGAAACCAAGGTAATCAACGCCGTTATGCACGAGAAGTTATCAGGCGGATTTCGCTCATCAAAGCTGCGCAGCAATTAGGGATCTCGTTAGATGAAATACACCTCGCCTTTACCAGTCTCCCTAATGGTAGAACCGCCACTAAAGAAGATTGGGCCGATTTATCAAATGCTTGGAAAAAGACGCTAACTCAGCGGATTGCTAAGATGCAAAAGTTGAAAGACTCATTAGAAGCTTGTATCGGCTGCGGTTGTTTATCGATGAAACACTGTCCACTGTATAACCCAGAAGATATTCTAGTCGAGCAAGGTCCAGGTCCGGTGCTGTTAAATAAAAATTAAGCACAAAAAAGCCTAGTTTAAAAACTAGGCGTAAGCAAAAACGCTAAATAGGGGGGAGATAAACTACAAGGTTAATAATGTAGGTTAAGTGGCAGTTAACACTTAGCCCACCAATCATATCAGCCTAACAATATTGGCCTAACCAAGGGTGTTGGTTGAAACAATATCAATTTTACGTGGTTTCATTGCTTCTGGAATCTCACGAACTAAATCAATATTTAACAAACCATGTTCTAATTCCGCACCCACTACGCGAACATGATCAGCTAATTGGAAGCTGCGCTCAAAGCCTCGCTCAGCGATACCTTGATGCAAATATTTGCGATCATCACTTTTGGCTGTCTTATTGCCTTTTACTATCAGTTTTTCGCCTTCACTCATGATATCTAATTCTGGCATCGAAAAACCTGCAACGGCCATGGTAATTCGGTAACTATTTTCACCTAAAAGCTCAATATTATAAGGAGGATAACCACAGTTGGCATTATTCGCTGCAGCGTGTTCAGCAAGTTGTGCTAAACGGTCAAAGCCAATCGCACTTCGGTAAAGAGGAGTTAAATCTGGAGAAAGATTAAAATTACGCATGTTCATACCCTTGTCTAAAGCAATATGTAAAAAATAACCACTGTCTATGTCAGTGGCGGACAGTTTTCACAGCCCTTACGGCACTGTGCTAGCAAGTTTACTGAAACCTCTATCGAGCATTTCGTTAATCATTCCTGCTACAGAGTTAGATATATGGACCGCCTGTATGATATCAAGTGCTTCAAGTAAATAAATCACTTATTAATAGCGATTACTTATAAATACCCATTAGAATCAGTAACTCATATAGAGTTAAATTAATGAGATAAACAATTCCGTGATATTAATTCCACAGTGATGACTTTTGTTACTGGTAATTTTGGCCTAAGTTGTCACAATAATGGGCAACGAATAAAAACAAATAAGGACATTTTATGAACCCAGCAACAATGGCATTACTGATCCCAATCTTGGCTATTTTAGGCAGCTTTATTGTTAGTATAATGAAACTTAGAGAACGCCAAGTACGTGCGACAACAGAACAAGCAACTAATAATAAAGCATTGCATGATGAAATAAGCTCCCTACGCCAACGCATTGAAGTACTTGAAAGGGTTGTTACCGAAGATGCATACGACTTAAAACAAAAAATTAATAACGCATAAGGTGATTGAGTACTGTTAAGTACAACTAATATTCAAAGCATAAAGCCACCGCAGTGGATGGCTTTACTGTCTTGAGCACGGGGAAAGTCAAACCAGTTCCAAAATCCTTTATCTCAGCGAAAATCGGTGGTTATAGCGACCAATGGCCACTTGGTCAAAATCTCAGATACACTGCGATCATATTTTGCTGAGTCAGCGCACGTTAACAGCAGATATATCATTAACATCTCAAATCGCAGACGTAAAAAAGCCCACTATGTAATAGCGGGCTGTTTCACTACTCTTTCGAGTAAATTAGGCGCCTGGAAATGACCTACTCTTTTATCCCCGAAGGGGACGCATGGGCATATTCGACAAACTGCTGTCATGTTTTGCCAATAACAAACTCTAAACCATAAATTGCAGCGAAGCTGTTAAATTGCAGACGTAAAAAAGCCCGCTATATAATAGCGGGCTGTTTCACTACTC
>NZ_JBEOPO010000033.1:0-61930 GCF_040310145.1 Shewanella sp. S1-49-MNA-CIBAN-0167
TCGCTTAGCTCAGCTGGGAGAGCACCTCCCTTACAAGGAGGGGGTCACTGGTTCGAGCCCAGTAGCGACCACCATATCAATTTAGATTTTGCGTTATATCCCAGGTCGCTTAGCTCAGCTGGGAGAGCACCTCCCTTACAAGGAGGGGGTCACTGGTTCGAGCCCAGTAGCGACCACCATATAGCTTTACTGTTAATCTCATCAAATTATCTCGCTGCATCTATCAAACCCCCTAAGCTTTACCATTTTTTTGTACATCAATTATTTTTGTTAATTGCTAAGTCTCTAATGTAGATGTTTTTGTTGGATTGGGTTATCTCGGCAAACCGCAATAAAAAACCACTCAAAGTTGAGTGGCTCTTATTAGTTTTATTTTAATAATTTAAGTACTTAATTAATCTAACCCTAAAAACCCTCCAGTTTGATGGGCCCAGAGTTGCGCATAGATGCCACTGGCATTAATGAGCTCTTGATGGGTTCCTTGTTCAACAACACAGCCTTGATCCAATACGATGAGTCTATCCATAGCCGCAATCGTTGAGAGTCGATGCGCTATTGCTATCACGGTTTTGCCTTCCATTAATTCATAAAAGGATTCTTGAATCGCTGCTTCAACTTCAGAATCGAGTGCTGAGGTTGCCTCATCAAGCAATAAAATTGGCGCGTTTTTTAATAATACACGTGCAATGGCAATTCGTTGACGTTGACCACCTGAGAGTTTGACTCCACGTTCGCCAACTTGAGCGTCAAGACCTTTATTACCAAATGGGTCAGTTAAATTTTCAATAAACTCTGCCGCTTGTGCTTGAGTGATTGCCGCCATTAATTGTTCATCACTTGCATGGGGATCGCCGTACAAGATATTTTCACGAATTGAACGGTGCAATAACGACGTATCCTGAGTCACCATACCAATATTGGCGCGTAATGAATCTTGGCGAATATCCGTTATTGGTTGATCATCAATGAGTATTTCACCTTTCTCCACATCATGGAAACGCATTAGTAAGTTCACTAAGGTCGACTTTCCTGCGCCTGAACGTCCAACCAGACCGACTTTTTCCCCCGCTTTAATGTTCAGGTTTAGCTGCTCAATAACGCCCGTTTTCTCGCCATAATGAAAACAAACTTGATTAAAGTCTATTTTACCTTGATTAACAATAATGTCTTTGGCGTCGGGTTTATCTTGGATAGCAATGGGTTTAGATAGCGTGTTCATACCATCGGTCGCCGTGCCAATATTTTCAAAAAGTGAGCTGATTTCCCACATGATCCATTGTGACATGCCATTTAAACGCAACGCTAAACTCACGGCTATGGCAATGGCGCCAACCGTAATCGCACTGTCAGCCCATAACCAAATAGACACTGCGGTGATGGTAAATGCTAAAAGGTAATTGATGATTTGTACCAAAACATTAATTATCGTCACCAAACGCATTTGGCCATAAACGGTTTTTAAGAAACGCGTCATACTATCTTGGGCATAGTCGGCTTCTTGGGTGGTATGTGAGAACAGTTTTACGGTTGAAATGTTGGTATAACTGTCAACAATACGCCCTGTCATCGTTGAACGAGCATCGGCTTGTTCTGTGGATATTGCTTTTAGCTTTGGCACTAATTTCCATTGAATCAAGATATAAGCAGCCAACCATAGGAGCATGGGTAACACTAAGCGCACATCAGCAGCGGCAATCATCACGAGCATAGACGTGAAATACACTAAAATATACATCAGTACGTCCAGCAATTTCATTACCGTTTCACGTACCGCAAGCGAGGTTTGCATGACCTTTGTGGCTATTCGTCCAGCAAAGTCATCTTGATAGAAAGAAATACTCTGTTTGAGTAAATAACGATGCGCTTGCCAGCGAATGGCCATGGGGAAGTTACCCAAAAGCGTCTGGTGCACGATAGACGAATGTAGCCAAACAATCACAGGAATGACCACTAAGACAACCACCGACATGGTAATTAACGTCGTGCTTTCATCTTGCCACAAAGTTTGCGGGTTTTTGGTCACTAACCAATCGACTAATTTGCCCATAAAGCCAAACAGTGATACCTCCAACATCGCCAGCACCGCCGTAAGCACCGACATGATAATTAATGGCCTACCAAATCCGCGGGTATAATGGCGGCAAAATGCATATAAGGTATTGGGTGGCTGACTCGGTTCTTCTTGTGGTAATGCTTGGGTCAATGATTCAAAAAATTTAAACATCTAATGCTCTAACTTCATGGTGATAGTTCTGCTGACTAGGATAACGTAAAATGGCCAAATGTAATCGGTTAAATTGTTACATGATACGAAACGATTGAGTTCCGTTTTCCGCTAGTCGTGGTGGTTGTGTTTCGGTAAAGTAATCACTTAAGTACGCAGTGCAGGGAAAATGGTTCAGTTTTCGATTGAACCTGATTAACGTAAAGAGGCTAGCGAGACTAATGGTACAGATCCACAGCGATTGTAATGTTGCAGCACAGATTTGCCGGCAGGCTAGATTAAGTCGTGACGCTCGCTTTGATGGTCAATTTTTTACAGGGGTGCTAACTACAGGTATCTATTGTCGATCAATTTGTCCCGCGCCTGCGCCTTATGAGAAAAATGTGCGTTACTTTGATTCTGCTGTAAAAGCAGCTAATGCTGGACTGAGGCCTTGCCTTCGATGTCGACCAGATAGTGCACCAAGCTCATTTGCGTGGTTAGGGACTCAAACAACGTTAATGCGGGCAATAAAGTTGATTGAGCAAGGCTTTTTAAAAGGCGACAATCCAGGAACTGTGGTCAAGCTGGCAGAGAAACTAGGTATTAGCAGTCGGTATTTGAATAAACTCTTTAGCCAAGGATTGGGTACATCCCCTAAACGCTTTGCGTTGTACCAACAGTTGATGTTTGCCAAACAGTTATTGCACCAAACACCATTATCGATGACTGAAGTTGCCATGGCTGCGGGTTTTAATAGCATCAGGCGGTTTAATGAAATATTTAAACAAGAATTACGATTAACCCCAAGTGATTTACGCCAGAAAAGTCGATCCTCAACGAATGTTATTCACCCTCACAAAGATAACCACGTGAGTACTTATATTAAACCAATAACATTAGCATTAGCCTACAGACCACCCCTCAATTGGGCGAAGATGTTGGCTTTTTATGCCTTTCGCCAAGTCGACAATATGGAAGTAATTGATGATATTTCTGGCCGTTATGGTCGAACGTTTTCATTTGATGGCGTGGAGGGTTTTTTTTACATTTCAGCTCATAAAGATAAACCCCAACTTGATGTGAGTATTTACTTAGTTGATGCCAATGATATTAAGTTTTTACACAATATAGTGTTGCAACTTCGTCGCATGTTCGATTTAAATGCCGACATGGATATAATCCAGCAGGCATTATTACCCATCATCGAATTAGGAGCCAAAATTGATAGTGGTTTGCGTATTCCTGCCGCGGGTAGTGTGTTTGAAGCTGCTTGTCGAGCCGTTTTAGGGCAACAAGTGAGTGTCCTGCAAGCGACTAAATTATTAAATTTGCTGGTCGAGCATTATGGTACCTCACTGGTAATTGATGGTAAAACTTGGCGATTATTCCCGACAGCAGAAGCAATCGCTAAGGCATCATTAGATGAACTTAACATGCCTGGTGCGCGAAAATTAGCCTTAAATGCCTTGGGGGAATTTGTGCATCAACACCCAGATTCTATGCCTGATGATTGGCTTGCGGTAAAAGGTATTGGCCCGTGGACAGTTGCTTACGTTAACATGCGAGGCTTGAGCGATCCTGATGTTTTTTTGAGCTCTGACTTAGTCATTAAAAATCGCCTGCATGCGTTACATGAGCAATTGGGTAAAGCCATTGAAACACCTAAATCATACCTAAATATTGCCGCTGAGATCGCAAAACAAGCATCACCGTGGGGCAGTTACTTAACATTTCAGCTTTGGGATAACGATCCTGTTATTGCAAAAAAAGGATAATATTATGCCCCAATTTGCCTTACCTAAGCGTCACGCTTTAGTGACAAGTCCTGTTGGTTTACTCTCGCTTAAAGCCTCTGAGCATGGGTTAACGCATTTACAGGTTGAGGATCTCGTTCAAATAAGTTCAACAGTAGAAATTCAAACTCAAGTTACATTGCAGCAAAGTGGCATAGTGCATGCTCAAACTTTACTGTTACAGGCTCAGCGACACATTGATGAAACTGTGTTCCAGTTAGCTGAGTATTTCGCTAAGCAAAGGCAACAATTTGATGTGACCTTAGCGCCGAAAGGGACAGTGTTTCAACAAGAGGTTTGGCAAGCATTGAGTCAATTAACATTCGGTCAGCGTTGCAGTTACAGTGATATCGCTAATACTATTGGGCGACCTAAAGCCGTTAGAGCTGTGGGGGCTGCAAATGGTGCTAATCCAATTGCCATTATCGTCCCATGTCATCGGGTGATAGGCAAAGGTGGTAAGCTCACAGGTTATGCTTATGGGCTCGACATGAAGCAATGGCTACTCGACCTAGAAGGGATTGACGAAATTAACTGATTTATCTGACTGCTGCGCCAAAGTACGTTAAAATGACCGATTGATAACCTTTTTTTGAGCGCATTTGATACATGACCCAAGCTTCTTTAGTCACGACTTTTGCTGAATTTGGCCTGCATACCCCATTGTTGGCAAGATTAGCTGAGCTTAATTATATTCAGCCTACACCAATCCAAGCTGAAACCATTCCCAGTACGCTAACCGGTAAAGACTTACTGGCGGGTGCGAATACAGGCTCAGGTAAAACAGCGGCTTTTGCTCTGCCGATTTTACATCAATTAATGAATCGTCGGGCAACATCATCTGCTAAAGGTAATTTTGTGAGTGCATTAGTCTTGGTACCCACACGGGAATTAGCCAAGCAAGTTGCTGACAGCTTTAAATCCTATGCGGTTCATTTAAATGGTGACATTAAAGTGGTTGCTGCATTTGGTGGCGTATCGGTCAACACTCAAATGTTAGCATTGCGTGGCGGCGCGGATGTGGTAGTGGCAACCCCAGGCCGTTTACTCGATTTAGTCTCTTCTAATGCACTCAGGTTGTCTCAAGTGTCAACGTTGGTGCTTGATGAAGCTGACCGTATGCTAAGTCTTGGTTTTACTGAAGAATTGACTCAAGTACTCAACTTCCTCCCTAAGCAAAAACAAACGTTATTGTTTTCAGCGACTTTTCCTGATGAAGTTCGTCAATTAACGCAAGCGTTGTTAGTGGACCCACTTGAGATACAATTACAAAGCGCTGAGACGAGTACCTTAGTGCAGCGTGTAATGACGGTTAACCGTGAAAAAAAGACGGCATTACTTGCACACTTGCTACAACAACATCAATGGCGCCAAGTATTGATCTTTGTTAGTGCCAAAAATAGTTGTAATCATTTAGCTGAAAAATTAGCTAAACGTGGTATCACTGCAGAAGTCTTTCATGGTGATAAAGCCCAAGGCGCGCGAAGTCGGGTATTAGACGGTTTTAAAGCGGGTGAGATTCAAGTACTCATTGCGACAGACATTGCTGCCCGTGGTCTCGATATTGAAAAATTACCTGTGGTAATTAATTTTGACTTACCGCGCAGCCCAGCAGATTATATGCATCGAATTGGTCGCAGTGGACGTGCGGGAGAAATTGGTTTAGCGTTGACCTTATTGTCTCATGACGAGTATCATCACTTCTGTGTAATCGAGAAGAAAAACAAAATTCGCCTTGAACGTGAACAAGTTAACGGATTTGAGGCTGATGATGTTGTGCCTGAAACCGTACTCGAACAACCTAAACCAATGGCTAAGCCAGAAGGTAGTGGTAAAAAAAAGCGCAAAAAAGTAGCCTCCGTTAATATTGGTATTTGGGCTAAGAAATCTGATTAGTAGTAGGTAATATGAAAGATATTTTTTGGTTAGTTGATAAGCAAGTCGCAGGCCGTAGTGGTCCAAACAAAGATGCATGGGACTTAGCTGAATTAAAGCAAGCTGGTTTTGCTGCTATCGCATCATTAAATAATGGTGAAGGTTGTGATGTCGATGCTATGGCAGAATTAGGCTTGCGTCATAAAGTGTTTAATTTACCTGATAATATGCCACCTAAACCACAAGATTTAGCCATTTGTGCTGAGGTATTACCTCAGGTATTAGCATTCATTCGTGAATGTGAAAGTGAGCAAAAGGCAATATTATTGCACTGCAGTTCGGGAATTAATCGTACTCAAATGGTGATGGCTTATTATTTGATGGAAAACGGTGCCGCCCCTTTGCATGCTGTTAGCCAAGTCAGAAATGCCTGCGGGTTAGCGTTTGATGCTGAAGGCTGGGATCAATTTGTTTATGACGTGCTTTACGAACTGCAAGCCGCTTCGAACTGATTTATTTGAGTTTTAGCCTCATTGTTTTAGATCTCATATTATTAGGGAGACAATTGATTGGATCTGTAACTGATTAAATCAATTGACTCCCTTTGTTGTTTTTACCGAACATCTCCACATTCCCGAATGTTATATTCAGCCCTCTATCCGATATTCATCGGCAGTTAAGCTTATTACAGTGGCCGTGATGATTTACATTGTAGGCGGCGGAACATTTCAACTATTATCGACTATGCCCGTTACACTGGCTGTTTGCCGAGAAAAGAGCATTAAATACTACAAGCCTGTTTTACATTGCGAGTAAGCGATATCTCTTTTACCAACAGTGGGGTTTGATTGAGTGTAAATCGAATATCATCTAGTAATAGCGGAACTGATCATCGGATGAATTGCTAATTTTGTGATTTGTAATGATATTTGCAGATAAAATAGCTGGCTAAAGTTAGTCTATATTCTGACGATAAATGTTATAGTGAGGCTGATTTCAGTCTTCAGATGAAGGGGTAGTGATGAGTCCGAAAACGAGCAAAGCGAATCAATCGCAGGGTCTATTACTTTTTAAGTTAAATCAAACACAACTGTTTGCTTTAGGTACTTTAAAAATTCGTGAACTTGTGCCGTTTACTCCTTTAAATAAAATTCTGCACTCTCACTCTTCCATAATGGGTGCAGCCACTATTCGGGGGATGACTATTCCGGTTATCGATATGGCTGCTGCCATTGGTTATAAACCTGTGACCGAACAAGAGCGTAAAGATTGCCACATCATTATTACTGATTGTCAGCGAATGGTGATAGGTTTTCTTGTGCGTTCAATCGATAAAATTATTGAGTGTAACTGGCGTAATATCGAGGCGCCTTCCAGCAACTTAGGTAAAAATGCCTTTCTAACCGGTGTAACTCGTTTTGATGATCAGTTAGTTCAATTACTGGATGTCGAATTGTTACTATCAAAAATCTTTCCTGATGATCCTCTTCGTAATCGAGCCATATTAACCGATGTTCAACGTGAAAAATTAACACCATTACAAATTTTACTGGTGGATGACTCAAAAGTGGCCCGTAAACAGCTGTCTGATGCACTAGACTCGATTAACATTGCCTATCAAGTGACGGCAGATGGTCGGGACGCACTAGATATTATGCAACAAGCCGCTACAGACCGAAAACCAATTGATTTACTGGTGAGTGATATTGAAATGCCTGGTCTTGATGGTTATGAATTAGCCTTTGAGGTTAAAAATAATCCCGAAATTGAACACGCGTACATTATTTTACATACATCATTATCCAGCGAAATTAGTGTCAGCCAAGCTAAACAGGTCGGAGCCAATGAAGCATTAACTAAGTTTGATGCTCAAGAGTTAATTGAAGCGATGCTTAGAGGCGCTCATGCATTACAGTCTGCTTAATATTTAATAGTTGTTTCTCTGTTAGTATTTCATGGCTTTTAACATTGATAACAATTTTGCATCAAAAAAAGTGTAACCATTAAATTAACGTTTACTTTGCGAACGATGGTTGAATTTTTTTACTCATTTGGCATCAAGACTAGACTTATTACACACCATCCTGATATACAGCTATAAGGCTTTTACAGTGTCAGTATACACGATGTTCACAAGGTAATGCTTAACGTTAATGAGGGAGTGCTATCCCTGAAAACGAATTGATTGAAGTGTATTTATTGAGTGTGAGTTAATTGCACATCAATAAGTAAAATGAGCAGGGTGTTTTCAGTAATAGCATTGTTATTATCGATAATGTCATGAGTATCGTAGCATACGTGTTATATCACTATATGTTGTAAGGTGGTTAACGTGGATGTTACCAGTATTGTGATGTTTCCTTTTTAAAGATAAGCAAAATCTTGATCATAAAAAGCCATAAATATAATAATCATAGGTTAAACAATGAATCAAAAAAAATCTCTGTTAGCTCGTATCGCTAGCGGTAGCCTCGTGCTACAAATTATCAGCGGGATCATTTTGGGCGTGATTCTGGCAAGTATTTCAACAACGGGTGCCAATAGTGTGGCTTTTCTGGGCTCACTCTTTGTGGGTGCACTGAAAGCCATTGCGCCGATTCTGGTTTTTGTTCTGGTTGCATCATCGATTGCCAATCAAAAGAAAAATAGTCAAACCAATATGCGCCCGATTATTATGTTATATCTTCTGGGTACCTTTGCTGCGGCATTAACGGCGGTATTATTCAGTTTTGCGTTTCCAACCACCTTACTGCTAACCGCAGGCATTGAAGGCTCTAATCCTCCTCAAGGGATTGGCGAAGTTATTAATACCTTATTATTTAAAATTGTCGATAATCCGGTTAACGCATTAGTAACGGGTAATTATATTGGTATTTTAGTATGGGGAGCAGGCTTAGGGATAACCATGCATCATGCCAGTGACAGCACCAAGCAAATGCTTTCAGATGTCAGTGACGCTGTATCAAATATTGTCCGCTTTGTGATCCGTCTAGCGCCGATAGGTATTTTTGGCTTAGTGGCTGCTACGTTTGCCGAAACAGGTTTTGAAGCACTAGCAGGTTACGGCCAGTTACTCATGGTACTCGTGGGCTCTATGTTATTTATTGCCTTGGTTGTTAACCCAATTATCGTTTATGCCAAAATCAAACGTAACCCTTATCCCTTAGTGTTTAAGTGTTTACGCGGTAGTGGTGTTACGGCATTTTTTACTCGTTCAAGTGCTGCCAATATCCCGGTCAATATGGCCTTGTGTGAAGAGCTAAAACTGCATAAAGACACTTATTCGGTATCGATTCCATTAGGTGCCACCATCAATATGGGCGGCGCTGCTATCACCATTACGGTATTAACCTTAGCTGCAGCTCATACTTTAGGTATCGAAGTTGATTTTATGACGGCATTGTTATTGAGTTTGATGGCTTCTGTTTCAGCTTGCGGTGCTTCAGGTGTTGCGGGTGGTTCGCTATTATTAATCCCACTGGCGTGTAGCTTGTTTGGTATTTCTAATGATGTTGCGATGCAAGTTGTGGCTGTCGGATTTATCATTGGTGTGATCCAAGATTCTGCAGAAACCGCATTAAATAGTTCTACTGATGTGATCTTTACTGCTGCAGCGTGTGAAGCTGCTGAAGCAAAAGAGGCCTCTCAAGCCGGCTAATATTGTAAAGATATATTGATTGAAGAAATGCCGACGCGATTGAGTCGGCATTTTTTTCATTTAATTAGCTGCGAATTAAAATGGATGCTGACTAAAGAAAGTCATCTCGACTTGGCTGTAAGGGTGGGTAATCGTTAGCAATTGCGCATGTAAATTTAAGCGCTTACTGGCATTAATTGTCTCCGTATCGCCATAAAACTCATCCCCTAAAATGGCATGACCAAGCGACAGCATATGAACCCTAAGTTGGTGAGTGCGACCAGTGTGCGGTTTCAGTTCCATCAAGGTTGACTGTGGCCTATGTTCAAGCACTTGGAAGTAGGTCAACGCAGCTTTGCCAGAGTCGGTGAGCATTTGGAATGGTGGCGAATCAGGATTAGGCCCAATGGAGACGTTTACTTTGCCTTGTTGTTCATTGACGTAGCCCATGACTTCGGCAATATACACTTTTTTAGCTTGGCGATTTTGAAATTGAATTTTTAAATGCGATTCTGCTTTTTTAGTTCGAGCAAAAATCATGATCCCAGAAGTGTCACAATCTAAGCGATGGATCAGAATGGCTTCAGGATAGCTTTGTTGCAAGCGAGTGATTGCCGTATCGTGTGTGTCAGGTGAACGTCCTGGATTTGATAATAGGCCTGAAGGTTTATTGATGACGATAATGTCACGGTCTTTATAGCGTATGTCCAACCATGGGATCGAAGGAGGTTGATAAGTAAAGATGTGCATTATGAGTTATTCTCTTTAATTGAGTCAGATTCAGGTATTCGTATTACGAAAAATTAACGTCGCCAATACTACCGCCGCGAATACTAACAAAGTTTTACTCATAACAAAAAATCAATTGTCCAGTTGAACAGAGGCGTTTAACTAAAGGCGGGTGACCAAGTCGCTAACCACAAGCGCAATGACATTCCCCAACCGCTGGTCACGCCTGAGGTAACAAAACGGATATTATTGTTGGTATCAATGATATAAATAGCGGGTAAAGCCATTGCACCCCATTGTTGGCTTAATAACGCAGCCTGAGGTTGGTATTGTTGATTGATCACTTCAAAATCATAATGATGTTGTTGCATAAAGCGACTAATTTCAACATCAGATCCTGAAGCTACCGCAATGGAAATAACCTGATAATCTTGATTAAGATTAACCGAGTTGACCATAGGAGAGGTCACTTTGCATACCGGACACCAAGTACCCCAAAAATAGATCAAGGTGGGTTTATTGTTGGTATTCATCGGTCTGATATTTATTTGCGTGTTAGCAGAGGTTGAGGTAAACAATGATATGGGTTTATTGGCTATCGTGTGGGCTTGAATTGGCGTGGCGATACCTGTTCGCATATCTCGTTGTAAATAACTGGCAAGCGTGAACAATACCACTGCGATGAGTATTATATCGCGAAGGCTAGTTAGCCAAAACCGCCCGGATGTGAGTGTGGATTTTAGGTTAGTTAACCATGATGTCATACTTAATTAACTCCATTATTGCTCGGTGTTAAGGTAAATATTCAGCTGGAGTTTTACGACTATAAACTTTGCTATAGGCCATTAATTGCGGATAAAAGGTTCTAAATGCAATTTCAATATCAATATAAATCTTATCAATATCGTTAATGGCATGATCAAACAGTTCCGGTTTTGATAAGCGACGACTCACACCTTTAATCGCTTGATCTAATCCTTGCCTTGTTTGGTAACTACTTAACCAATCTTGCTCAATAATTTGTGGCGCAATTGCCTGTAATGTCGGGGGTAATTCAGGTGTCGTGCTAAGTTGATGGTATGCTTTTTGGCAAAATTCATCCAATGGCTGGTGATGATACTCTTCCCAATAAAACGCTAAGTAATGATCAAAGACTAAATCAACCAGTATCGGTGCAACGCGGCGTGAGGTTTTAGGGAATAACTTGAGTAAGTCGATAATAATTTCATGGCTGTCAGTAACTTGGTCTATCTGACGGTGAAGCCATATCCCTTGTTGCAGATGTTTTGGATGTTGCTGTATATTACCTTTTGCGAAATCGCCCGACAAATTAGCGACTAGGTGAGTGTTGCTGATGTCGGCTAAATGTAAGTGAGCTAAAAAGTTCATAAATTGTACTTCTAATTTTATTATTTTACAGTATGATACTAACCGATTGTAACAAAGCGTTACGAAGTGGCGAGTGTGTAGACCTAATGATAACGCTTTATCGAAAAATGTCATTGAGTATTGAGCATCTCTCGTTGTGACGGCTAGAGGTCAGTGCTTTTAAAGGGTATAGGATTAATTATAGGGATCAAGGATGATGAAAGATTGGTTTAAAAAATTATTGGGCAGGTCTACAGCGACCAAAAGAAATAAAGTATACATCGACATGCGTTATGAAGTGCATTCATATAAATCGAATGAAATCTTTTACGCTGCTAAGCCTAAGCCTAAGCCTAAGCCTAATCCGATTACTAGCGATGATCTCGACACTGAGATCATAGAGCAAAAGCCGACAACATAATCAGTAAACTTGATCTTAACCTTTGCTCGCCATAGACTAGCGGCCGTTTTTACTGTTGAGATAATACTATGCGTGTTGCAGATTTTTCATTCGACCTACCAGATGAGCTGATTGCTCGCTATCCGACAGCACAACGCAATGCCTCGCGTTTACTCACGCTAAGTGGCGAAAACGGTGAGCTTGTTGACAAAAAATTTACTGATTTACTCAATATGATCAATCCTGGTGACTTGATGGTGTTTAATAACACTCGAGTCATACCAGCGCGTTTATTTGGCCAAAAGTCCACTGGCGGTAAGCTTGAGATCCTCGTTGAACGTATGCTGGACGATAAACGTATTTTAGCCCATGTTCGCAGCTCTAAATCCCCTAAAGTTGATACCCTTATCGATTTAGACGGCGGATACCAGATGAAAATGTTGGCGCGTCACGATGCCTTATTTGAACTTGAGTTACTTTCTGATAAAACCGTATTAGAAGTGCTTGAAGACGTCGGTCATATGCCTCTGCCGCCTTATATTGATCGTCCAGATGAAGATGCTGATAAAGAGCGTTATCAAACGGTATATAACCAAACACCAGGCGCTGTTGCAGCACCGACCGCAGGTTTACACTTTGACGACGCTATGCTGGCTGAACTAAAAGCTAAAGGCGTCAATATTGCTTTTGTGACATTACATGTTGGCGCGGGTACCTTTCAACCAGTACGGGTCGATAATATTCTGGAGCACAAGATGCATTCAGAATGGGCAAACGTTCCTCAAGATGTCGTTGACCTCATTGCGCAAACTAAAGCCAACGGCTATCGCGTCGTTGCCGTTGGCACGACGTCTGTTCGTTCACTTGAAAGTGCAGCTCGTGCCAGTGGCGATGGTCCACTAAAAGCCTTCAGTGGTGATACCGATATTTTTATTTACCCTGGCTTTCAATTTAAAATAGTCGATGCCATGGTGACCAATTTTCATTTGCCTGAGTCGACATTAATCATGCTATTAAGCGCTTTTGCCGGTTTTGATGAAGTGATGAACGCCTATCAGCATGCGATTACGCAAAAATATCGCTTTTTTAGCTACGGTGATGCAATGTTTGTGACGAAAAAAGCCCCCTAAGCAACGAATTTGATTTAAAATACTCGCCCACAGTAGTGGGCGTTTTTTTGATTTAATGTGTCAGTAACCTTGAAGCAGTAAAATTCGCCCTCATTACTATAGAAACTAAACGAGTCAGACTGTTTATCTGGCAAGGTGATTTATGAAATTTGAATTAGATACAACAGATGGTCGTGCTCGTCGCGGACGTCTTATTTTTGATCGTGGCACTGTTGAAACGCCTGCATTTATGCCAGTGGGAACTTACGGTACGGTAAAAGGTATGACGCCTGAAGAAGTGCGTGCTACCGGTGCCGATATTTTATTGGGTAACACCTTCCATTTATGGTTACGTCCTGGTGAAGAGATCATGCGTAAGCACGGTGACTTGCACGACTTTATGAATTGGCAGCGTCCTATTCTAACGGACTCAGGTGGATTCCAAGTGTTTAGTTTGGGCGACATCCGTAAAATCACTGAAGAAGGTGTCCATTTCCGCTCACCAATTAATGGTGAAAAGATTTTTTTAGATCCAGAAAAATCAATGCAAATTCAGAATTCTTTAGGTTCTGACGTGGTAATGATTTTTGATGAATGTACCCCATATCCTGCAACACATGACGAAGCGCGTAAGTCGATGCAAATGTCACTGCGTTGGGCAAAACGCTCGCGTGATGAATTTGACCGCTTAGAAAATCCAAACTCTTTGTTTGGCATTATTCAAGGTGGGGTATTCGAAGATTTACGTGATGAGAGTGTAAAGGGTCTTTTAGACATAGGTTTTGATGGCTATGCCGTTGGTGGCTTGGCTGTGGGCGAGCCTAAAGCTGATATGCACCGTATTTTAGAGCATGTTTGCCCGCAAATTCCAGCTGACAAACCACGTTATCTAATGGGTGTAGGTAAACCTGAAGACTTAGTGGAAGGTGTTCGTCGTGGCGTCGATATGTTTGACTGTGTGATGCCAACGCGTAATGCCCGTAATGGCCATTTATTTACCAGTGAAGGTGTGATTAAAATTCGCAATGCACGCCATCGTGATGATACAGCAACATTAGACACTAAGTGCGATTGTTACACTTGTAAAAACTATTCACGTGCTTATTTGTACCATTTAGATCGTTGTAATGAAATTTTAGGTGCGCGTTTAAACACCATTCACAATTTACGTTATTATCAAATTTTGATGGAAGGTTTGCGCGGCGCAATTGAGACAGGTACATTAGACGCCTTTGTTAAGGAGTTCTACACCAGTCTAGGTCGTGAAGTACCTGAGTTAATCGATTAATTTTAGCTAATAAGAAGAGAGAACTATGTTTATTTCAAATGCATATGCAAGTCCAATAAGTGGAATAGCCGGTGGCGAAACCATGCAATTAATTTTCATGCTCGTCATGTTTGGATTAATTTTTTACTTTATGATTTTCCGTCCACAGTCAAAGCGTGTTAAAGAACACAAAAACCTAATGGCGTCGATTTCAAAAGGTGATGAAGTGTTAACCAGTGGTGGCATTCTCGGTAAAGTGACCAAAATCGCTGATGAAAGTGATTATGTGTTATTAGCTATTAATGATAATAACCAAATCACGATTAAAAAGGATTACATCGCAGCGGTATTGCCTAAAGGTTCTATTCAGTCGTTATAAGCCAAGAGGGCTATGGTGTGTTAAATAAATACCCAATGTGGAAAAACATCATGGTGATGCTTATCATCGCCGTTGGTAGTTTTTATGCAATTCCAAATTTGTTTGGTGAAGATCATGCAGTACAGATCGTCGCGACTCGCGGCGCTGAAGTCACTGTATCGACACAAACGACTGTCGTTGATCTATTAGAGAGTCAGGATATTGCCGTAAAGCGCGCCGAGCTTGAAAATGGTCAGTTATTAGTTCGCGTACAAAATCCTGAGCAGCAGTTGGTGGCGAAAGAGGCTATCGCTGAACTACTTGGTCAGAAATATACCGTTGCGTTAAACTTAGCACCGGCAACCCCAGCATGGCTTGAAGCTGTTGGTGGGTCGCCAATGAAGCTAGGTTTAGACTTGCGCGGTGGTGTTCATTTCTTAATGGAAGTGGACATGGGCGAGGCGGTCCGCAAAATGGAAGCGGCTAAAATAGCTGATTTTCGCAGTCAGCTTCGTGAAGAGAAAATTCGCTACGCCGGTATTCGTAAAACCCCGAAAGGGATTGCGATTAAGTTTCGTGATGCTGAAACGGTTGTCGAAGCTGAGGATTTTTTAAAAATCCGCAGCAATGACATGACCTATACCGATGCGAGTAGCGGCGATGAGTTTATGCTTCTTGCTACCATGAGTGATACCTACCTTACGCAAATTAAGGAAGAAGCACTGAAGCAAAACATGACCATCCTTCGTAACCGTGTCAACGAGCTTGGTGTCGCTGAGCCTGTCGTACAACGTCAAGGCGCAGAGCGCATTATTGTTGAACTGCCAGGTGTACAAGACACTGCTCGTGCAAAAGAAATTTTAGGTGCTACAGCATCAATTGAATTTCGTATGGTTGATGACAAGGCGGATGTAAGTGCCGCGGCAAATGGTCGTGTACCTGCCGGTGCAGAAGTGTACAAACGTCGTGAAGGCGGGATTGCCGTATTGAAGAAAGAAGTCATGCTCACTGGCGATCATATCACCGGCGCGCAACCGACTTTTGACCAATACAGCCGTCCACAGGTTGCGATTAATCTTGACGCCGAAGGCGGCTCGATTTTCTCGAACGTTACCAAAGACAATATCGGTAAGCCAATGGCTACATTGTTTATCGAATATAAAGATAGTGGTACACGTAATCCTGATGGCACAGTGAAAATGACTAGGATTGAAGAGGTCATTTCGGTTGCCACTATCCAGGCTCGTTTAGGTCGTAATTTTGTGATTACGGGTCTTGAGCACTCTGAATCACAGAGCTTAGCGTTACTGTTACGTGCCGGAGCGCTTATTGCTCCTATCACTATCGTAGAAGAAAGAACGATTGGTCCAAGCTTAGGCGCTGAAAATATCCAAAACGGTGTTCAAGCAATGGTTTGGGGCATGGTTGTTGTGCTTATATTCATGATGATTTACTACCGTGCGTTTGGCTTTATTGCCAACTTGGCATTGATGGCTAACTTAATCATGGTTGTTGGTGTGATGTCGATGATCCCTGGTGCGGTGTTAACCTTACCTGGTATTGCTGGCATGGTATTAACGGTGGGGATGGCAGTAGACGGCAACGTGCTTATTTTTGAACGTATCCGTGAAGAACTCCTAAACGGCCGCAGTGTACAACAAGCCATCCATGAAGGTTATGGTAATGCGTTTTCAACCATTGCAGATGCCAACATTACTACCTTTATGACAGCGTTAATTTTATTTGCTGTTGGTACCGGTGCGGTTAAAGGCTTTGCTGTTACCTTAATGATAGGTATCGCGACTTCGATGTTTACAGCCATTATTGGCACACGCTCAATCGTGAATGCGGTTTGGGGTGGTAAACGCGTTAAGTCATTGTCTATCTAAAGGAGAAGTTGAATATGTTTCAGATATTTTCAGTAAAGAACACCGTCGACTTCCTTCGTCATGCAATGCCTATCAGTGTGATGTCGATGATCTTAGTGATAGCCTCATTTGTGTCGCTGGGTGTCCAAGGCATTAACTGGGGATTAGACTTTACCGGTGGTACTGTTGTTGAAATGGAGTTTTCAGCTCCTGTTGACTTGAGTGCTTTACGCGCGAAGATGACTTCAGCGGAAGCTGAAGGGGCGGTAGTACAGAACTTTGGTTCTAGCCGCGATATATTGGTTCGTTTACCGGTAAGAGAGACCTTAAAAAGTGATGTGCAAGTAGCTGCAGTATTAGCTGCTGCTCAAACTATTGATTCTGCTGTAATTCAAAAGCGAGTTGAGTTTGTTGGACCACAAGTGGGTAAGCAATTAGCAGAGCAGGGTGGCTTAGCGGTTATTGTTGCGCTTATTTGTATTCTTATCTACGTATCATTTCGTTTTGAATGGCGTTTAGCAGCAGGTTCTGTTGCGGCGTTAGCCCATGACGTTATTGTGACTTTAGGGGTGTTTTCGGTATTACAGCTTGAGTTTGACTTGACTGTATTGGCAGGTTTATTGACGGTTGTAGGTTACTCACTTAACGATACTATCGTGGTGTATGACCGTATCCGTGAAAACTTCCTTAAAATGCGTAAAGGTAGCCCTATAGAGGTTGTGAATACCTCAATCACTCAGACCATGAGTCGTACTGTGATAACCACAGGTACTACATTAGTTACCGTTATTGCGCTGTTCTTAAAAGGCGGCACAATGATCCATGGCTTTGCGACGGCATTGTTATTAGGTATTTTTGTTGGTACATACTCATCGATTTTCGTGGCCAGTTATTTAGCCGTTAAATTGGGTATCAATCGTGAGCATATGTTACCTGTAGAGATTGAAAAAGAAGGTGCAGATCAACCTGCAATGATGCCTTAATAGGCATGATTAATATCAATCACTAAAAATAAACCCTGGCTTTGCTGGGGTTTATTTTTTTATGACCAGGTTATTTCTTTGTTGGCTTAAATGAACTTCACAGGCAGCGACTAACGTTTTGTACCACTGAGTGTGTGGATCGATTATCAATGCTTCCCACCCATCACAGCCTAGTATGTCAACGGTGCTAAAAAGCAATCCAGACGGCGTGAGCTTGACCGTGGTTCTAAACGTGCCGATATCAGTATCTAAACGAGAAATGGTTACCTTAGTCATGATATAGGGTGATGGTGTAATCAGCTTGACCATTTTCGGTTGAGGTAAACTCTCCGTGGCCAAGATAGTGTTGCAGGTTATGGGTCCCCGAGTCCGCTATTACGCTAAATTGGCTTTGTGCAACGCCTTGTGAAAATAATCCATCATGTTGTAATACTAATGTACCCGCTATCTCGGGGGTATTTATGGTTAAGTGCTCTATCCCTACAAATACCGCAGAGCCATCTTTTTGATACGACATCACACAGCGGTTCTGTGCAGCACCACTGATATCACCAGAGTAAGTTTGGGCAATTTCTGCAATGGTTTGTTTGCTGCTATCATCATGTTCTGCATAAGCAGTTTCATTCCAAGCAGTGATTTGAAAGATACCTTTTAAGACTATTTTTGTCATCTAGCATCCCATTAATGATGTTATTGAGTGCGAATGACTCATACAGCGTTAAGATAATCATTGTTTATGATAAATGTCCAATTTATAAACAGTACTCGACAGATTTTGATTGAGGCAGTAGGATGAAATTAATTTGCCAGCAAGAGCAATCACGGTGGATAACGCATGGAACAACGAAAAGTATTATTGGCCGGTGGTAATTTATTACAGGCTCACACATGGAAAGGGCTACTGGAAACCAGCGGAATAGACGTTGATCTTAAAGGTGAAGCTCTCATTGGTGGTGTAGGAGGTTTGCCGATTGAAATGCAGACGGTTGAGTTATGGGTAGCAGACAGTCAACTTGTCGCGGCACAAACGCTACTGGATGCACATGATATCGAACAGCCTCAATGGCAATGTGTTCAATGCCATGAAATAAACGAAGGAAGTTTTGAATTGTGCTGGCAATGTAGTTCGCAACAAAGTGAAATGCATAACGAATAAGCGCTTGTATAAGATTATTTTTTTCTTAAACTAGTGAGTAAACCACTTTTAGGTTTATGACGTATGTAGTGCTAATTTGTCGCTAATGAGTGACTTTACTTTACTTAAGGAAACCCTATGCAAGCAACCCCAGCATTCGCCAGTTTGGTTGATTCTGTTATGCCTCATGTCACCTTGTTAACCATTGAACAATATCAACAACAAGATCAATGGCTATTAATTGATGTACGAGAAGATAACGAGTGGCTGCAAGGTCATTTACCCAATGCCAAACACTTGAGCCGCGGCATTATTGAACGCGATATAGAGCATCGTTTTCCGGACAAAAACACCCCGTTATTGCTTTATTGCGGCGCGGGTCAACGTGCAGCGTTATCGGCCTATAATCTACAACTTATGGGCTATACACAAGTCGCTTCAATGATTGGTGGGTACCGCGCTTGGATCCAACATCAATTTCCTATTGTTGAAGACTGAGTAGATTAATGCAATATTTCCCATTGTTTGTGGATACTCAAGGTCTACAGGTTTTAGTCGTTGGCGCTGGTGAGGTCGCCACGCGTAAATTGGATTTACTGTCTCGTACTGATGCTCATATTCATGTAATAGCGCCTGTGATCGCTAATGACATTGAAAACTATCATACCCAAGCTCGGATCCAGTTGTCTCGTCGTGAAGTGTGCCGTGATGATATTGCCAACGTCGATATCATTTACCTCGCCACTGCCGATGAGCAGTTGAATATGGAGTACGCAGAATTAGCGACTGAGCGTGGAATTTGGGTCAATGTAGTCGATAATCCTAAGTTTTGCAGATTTATTACGCCTTCAATAGTGGATAGAGGCAGGTTAGTCGTTGCCATCAGTACCGCTGGCGCCGCGCCAGTTTTTGCTCGAACTATCCGTTCACGACTCGAAACGATGTTACCGTCATCGTTAACGCCTTTATTTGATTTTGTTGCCAGCAAGCGAGAGGAAGTTCAAGATAAATTACTTGCAGGTAAAGATAGACGTTTGTTTTGGGAACGATTTTTTACCACTAACCAAGATAAATTTGATACGTTAACCGAGCAGCGTTTCCATAACGCTTTTCAAGATTTTAGCGTTAAAGGTGACATTATTCTATTAACTGAGGATACGCCAGCACATTTATTGCCTATCGCAGCAATGCCCTTGCTACAGACGTTAGACGTTGTCTTCAGTGATAACCCGCTTGACAGCGAGTTTAATGAGTTATTAAGGCGTGATGCAAGCAGAGAAACGCTACCATTATTAAGTGATATTACCCATCAATATGAACATGGAAGTCGTATGTTAATAGTGTCTTCTGTTGCAAAAGTTGCCCAGTTAAGTGCGCATTTCCCCATGGCCAAACATCTACGCCCTGGCGCTATTTAACCCGATAAGTACGATGTCCTATTATGCCGAGTCTACTTTGTAGTAGACTCGGTTTTTTTATGTTAGTTGGAACCCTTTATGGCCGCTAAAGCTACCGTTTTTAAAGTATTACTGCAGATAGCAGATATGGATCGTCATTATTATGCCGATCATCAATTTACCTTAGCGCAACATCCCTCTGAAACGGATACCCGTATGATGGTTCGTTTATTGGCGTTCGCCTTAAATGCCTCTGAGTCATTAGTGTTCAGCAAAGGGTTAAGTGTTGATGATGAAGCAGAACTTTGGGATAAAAATCTAACGGGTGAAATCGATCTTTGGGTTGAGTTTGGCCAAGCTGATGAGAAGTGGCTCAGAAAAGCCTGTGGTCGCTCAAAACAAGTCATTCTTTATACTTACGGTGGCAGAAGTGTACCGATTTGGTGGCAACAGAACCAACAAGCGTTTACCCGTTACGATAATTTAGCTGTGATTAATCTTCCTGAAGATGCAGTGAAACAAATGGATGTATTTGTTAATCGAAATATGACATTGCAAGTGAGCATTAGTGAGGGACAAATATGGTTGTCGGATGCAAACAATAGCGTATTAATCGAGCCTGAAACCTTAAAATGATCGAGATTGCACCTAGTGGTCATTATCATATTTACGACCACAAAAAAGTGAATTTAACCTTAATTTAGCAAAAGTTAATTAAATTTAATCAAAAGGGTCTTGTACTAATAAAAACACAGGCAGATAATTAATTCATGTAGTGGACATCATGAAAATATATAACCAATTAATATATATGGTTTTTTGTTTCTTGATGGTTGTTGATTAAGGATGTTATTGTGAAGAAGTTAGCCCTATACCCAGTAGAAAAAATTGATGAATTAACCTCTCCTGATGTTCATGAAGATATATCAGTACTATCTTCAGCGCTAAATGTGTTCACTGACTTTAAGAAAGTGACTCCGCTGGTTATTGAATCAAATACATCCGCTGTTAACGTTGAACATTTAATGCAGAAATCTCATGTTCGTCTTAAATTAGTGATCGATAATGCAGATCGATTTATAGGTTTAATCAGTTTTGAGTCTTTACATAATCAAGAGATATTAAAACGTGTTGCAGCCGGGCATCAACGTGAGCAATTAAGTGTAGCGGATTTTATGATCCCTAAAGAAGACCTTAAAGCGATTGATTATGAAGATTTAAGTTATGCAAGAATTGGCGATGTGATAGAAACATTAAAATCTGCAGGACAGCAACATTGTTTAGTATTAGACCGTGTAAACCATGCTATCTGTGGTGTGTTGTCTGCTAATGATATTGCTCGGCGATTAAAACTTGCTGTCGATGTGAGTACGCCCAATTCATTTGCTTCAATATTTGAAGTTATTTCGAATAGTCAGCAGCCATCAGTGTTGCAATCACCGCAGCCTCATGTTTAATCTATAAATAATAAAAATAGCCACATCACGTGGCTATTTTTGCGTTCAATTGAATATATTATTGAAAGCTTAAGCTCCAAGTGTCGATATATCCGCTGTCTTGGTTTGCATTATCAACGGCTTTTAATGTCCATATACCACTTGATTCAACACCTGCCATATTAGCTGTGTAAGTCTGGGTTAGGTTATCGGTTCCGCCACCTGTGTTGTTATGAATAACAACCGTTTGACCTGTAGGGCTAACTAACTGGATTTTTAAATCGCCGATATAAGTATGAATAATCCCGATAGACACCGATACCGTTCCTGAATCGCCAGTGCGGTTAACATTTATAGGGCTGACTATGCCAGTAGTATTATTATCTGGAATAGTATAATTACCCGTATTAGTGTAGCTTGCTGGACCTCCAGTGTTACCACCACTCGTATTACCAGCAGTGTAATTAGCGACTAAACTGACACCGCTAAATGCACTGTAACCTTGTACCATCACATAATAAGTACCAGATAGAGGCGTCGCAATTGGGCAAGACTCTGCATTACCACTTTTCCAAGGACGACAGTCATAACTGCTGCTGGTAGGTGATGCGCCATACTGCACATACAAGTCAGCATCGCCTGTACCACCACTCATGGTAAAGCTTAAGTCTTTTGCACCTGTTGGCACATCTAACGAGAAATATAGTTCATCACTTTTTGCACCAGCTAAACCGGTTTTAACAGCGCCTTTTTCAAGTACACTGTCTCCAGATCCGGTTCCCGGATCGGTTGGACCATTACATGATTCGTCTAGATAAGCTTTTGCTGCAACGGCATTAATCATCCCGTAACCTGTTTGGTTATCACGACCCGCAACGCTTAAGTCATCTGCGGTTGCATTGAGTGCAGCACGCACTTGGCTAGCGCTACATTCTGGATGATAACTCCACACTAATGTGGCGACACCTGAAACATGCGGCGTTGCCATTGAAGTACCATTATAATATGCATAATCTCGGTTCCCTTGGTTGCTCACCGTGGTTGATTGCCCCAACTTGGCTTTAAGAGCAAGCCCTGTTGTCCGATCGATAGAAACTGAAGGCACTGTAATGTCACTATTTGCATCAACCAAAAATGGATTTTGTAAGCCAGGTAACGCACTATTACTGTAAACAATGATCCCAGCTGCCCCAGCATCTTTACAGGCTTTGGTTGAGTTTATTTCTGGATAGCTTGAGCCTTGATTGCCGACTCGCTCGACTAAACAGATTTTGTTACTCATATTACCGCAGTTAACACTAGTACCACTCACGGTACATTCTGCCAGTGTGGCCGTTGCACTTGCGTTAATAGGTGCAGCAGTGTAACTGCTTCCAGATGGTGTCAGACGGTTATGCGGCACTACGCCATTACTAAAATACGACTGAGCACCAATGGTGATATCGGCCAAACGTCCTTCACCAACCGTTACGGTTGAAAGAATCGCTTCACCGGGGCCGGATATTTCAACTTGATCTGTATATTGTGAAAACGCGGCATGATCCAGATTGCTATCAACCGCTGCCACCGACATCACACCGTCGTAAGATGCTGGATAGCTGTAACTACTGTCTCCTGCGTTGCCTGCTGCTGCAATTAATAATACCCCATTATTATAATGAGTATTCAATGCATTACGCTCAGTAGTAGTTGAACCGCTGCCACCTAAACTCATTGTGACTACATTGGCGCCACCTGAATTGACACACGTATCGATAGCGGCCACGAGTGATGATGAGTAACCCCAGCCTGCTTCGTTAAACACTTTTACCACATGAATATTGGCATTTTGGTTAGGCATAACCCCGACCACACCTTCGTTATTTGCAATTGCCGCAATAGTACCTGCCACATGGGTTCCATGGGCATTATTGTTACCTGGTTGATACCAGTTCCCTGTACCTGAGTTATTGGTTCCCGTAACGTTGTTTGCATTTAAATCGTTGTGGCTACGATCGTAGCCAGAGTCGATAATACAAATAGTGCGATTACCTGCTTGGCTGTCACTGAGTACTGTCGCGCCAACAAAGGTTTGTCCCCAAGGTGTTGTTTCTGCAAGTAGTCTACGTGGTGAATCCTCTTCAACATATTCAACATCTTGGCGTAAACGCAATGCATTAATAGAAGGCGAGTCGAGTTTGACCGAATAACTATTGCTACGACCAACGCGTTTCATTTCTCGCGCTTTTACGCTGTTCAAGGCACGAAATTGACTGAAGACTTCATTTGAGCGAGGCTCATAAGACATGCTATTTGTTTCTGATTGCACGTCCACATTTTGTACTGCAGAACTGTCGCTGAATGTTTGTGCTGCGTTGTCATTTCTAAACTTAACAATATAACGTTTTGGTAACGGAGATTGTTGTTCAATTTGTTGGTTAGTTGCAGAGAGTTGCAAGGGGGTCGGAGCAGCATTGACTTGAGTTGAAATGGCTAACGCGAGTGCTGTCATGCTAAGCACGACAGCTGGGTTTTTATGCTTTTTCATATTATCTTCCATGTTACGAGGGTGACGTAATGTCTTTTATAATTATGTTTTATTGATAAGCTTATTCTGCCTATCTGTATAAAAGGTAATCACTTTTTCGGTGCATGTAAACAAGATGTTAACTAGTGTCGTTGGTAAACGAGTGGCTTAAACTCTACTATATGAATATTTATTTGTTATATTTGAATTAAAAATCATATTGCCGCCCTAAAATAGAACGTTATCTATCTAATTATAATCGAGTTAATGTTATAATCCGCTTAACTTAAAAGTGAATAGATAAAGCTGTATATGCTAATAAATAATTAACTAATACTAAGTGTAAACAATACTTTGCGGAATGATGAATATGGAACGATACTGATAAAAAGAGTGTATTGATACTAGGGGGTTAGGCAAGGCAAGCCATTAGGTTATTGAACTTAAAACCACAGTAATAGACCTGTGGTTTTAGACTTGGTTGATATAGCTGATTGCTAAGATTATCGTGATGACATCAAAGTGTCGAAACCGCCAGCGTTATAGGTGTTGCTGTAACCTTGTTTTACTAATGATTCCTGTGCAATACCACTACGGCGACCGCTATGGCAATATAATACAAGGTCAGTATCTTTGGCCAAGTTAAGTTTTGCAAGTTCTGGCACTATTTGATCAAATGGAATGTTAATCGCACCGTCAATATGCCCCGCAGCAAACTCTTCAACAGTGCGAACATCAATTAACGTGACACCGCGATCTATTTTTTCCCATGCAACGCTAGGCTCTTGCTCTGTTGCCCAAGTTGGCATTATTGCTGCCGATAACATGACTAATAGCGCCAATATGATTTTAACAGACAAGAGCATAGATTTTTTAAACACAATAATTTCCTTGTTATTTATTTAAGGCTATTTCTGCCGCGGTTTTGATCCCAAATTTTTTCATGACCATTGCCGCAGGACAAAAGCCTGTGAAGGCACTCTGGAATAGATTAGCGCCTACAAACACGGTTAGCCAGACAAAATGTGGACTGACGGTTGCGGTTAACACAATGGATAATAAAACCATGAAGCCTGCAAAGGCCATAATACTTCTCTCTACTGACATATCGAGCTCCTTATTGGGCGTTGCCCAGTTAACAACATAATCTTGTTACTTAGCTGTGATAACGAGTTTATTTTTCATCACCGAAAAATACAATACGGGGATCACCACTAACGTTAAAATGGTTGAGATAAAAATTCCAAAAATTAAACTGATGGCTAAACCGTTAAAAATAGGGTCATCAATAATGAATAATGCGCCAATTATTGCTGCTAATGCAGTCAACATAATCGGCTTTGCCCTTACCGCACCTGAGTGGATCACGGCTCGCTCTAAGGGCACTCCCGCAGCCGTTTGTTGATTAATGAAATCAACCAATAAAATAGAGTTTCGAACAATAATGCCTGCTAATGCAATCATGCCTATCATTGACGGTGCAGTAAATTGAGCGCCTAACAAAGCGTGTCCAGGCATAACGCCGATAATGGTTAATGGAATTGGCGCCATGATGATTAACGGCACGATATAAGATTTAAATTGACCCACAACGAGTAAGTAAATCGCAATCATACCGACGGCGTATGCAATGCCCATATCACGGAAAGTTTCATAGGTGATTTTCCATTCACCGTCCCACAAAATGGAAACGTCGGTTAATCCATCTGGCTGATTCACCAGATTTTGTTTAATAGGATAACTTGAGTTACCTTGTTCATTTTGTTGATTAATTTGACTGACCATATCAAACATGCCATAAAGTGGGCTACCTGTTGGCCCTGCCATATCGGCAATAACCATTATCATAGGCACCATATTTTTATGAACAATAGGTGCATTAATCACTTGTTGTTGCACCT
The DNA here is from genome assembly GCF_040310145.1 of Shewanella sp. S1-49-MNA-CIBAN-0167. Taxonomy (NCBI): domain Bacteria; kingdom Pseudomonadati; phylum Pseudomonadota; class Gammaproteobacteria; order Alteromonadales; family Shewanellaceae; genus Shewanella; species Shewanella sp. S1-49-MNA-CIBAN-0167. Next base: position 25,969 of record NZ_JBEOPO010000033.1, read on the forward strand.
TAACTAATTCTGTCAGTGGTACTGTTTCACCTGATTGAGTCGGTAGGCGTAATAACAAGACTTGCTTTAGATCTACTTTAGCGGCTTCATCAAGCTGTAATCTAATCGGTGTGGGATGAGCTAACTGTGCTTGATGCAAGTAACTGACGTCCTTACCATCCACGGCAGTGCTGATCGTATCCACAATACTGGCGTAAGAAACACCCATTAAGCTGGCTTTATTTCGATCAATGACCACTTGCCACTTTTGTTGTTGCGCAGGCAAATAAATATCCATATCAACAACGTATTCGGTATCTCTGAAACGTTGCAATAAGTCATTGGCTGCTTGTTCACGTAACTCGGTGTTAGGCGCATAAACCTCAGCAACTATAGGTGACCAAACCGGTGGGCCTGGTGGTACCTCAACAATTTTGATATTGGCTTGATAACGTAGGCCAATTTTTTGCAACGGCTCGCGTACAGATGATGCAATGGTATGACTGTCGCGGTCTCGATGTTTTTTATCCACTAGATTGACCTGAATTTCACCGAGCTCTTGGCTGCTGCGTAAAAAATAATGACGAACTAAGCCATTAAAATTCATAGGTGCATGGGTGCCCGCATACAACTGTAAATGCTCAACTTCTTCTACACTGCTGAGATATTGACTGAGATCTTGCAATACTCTTTGAGTTTGTTCCACAGGGGTGCCTTCAGGCATGTCGACCATCACCTGAAACTCAGACTTATTATCAAAAGGCAGCATTTTTAGTACTACAGCTTGCATTACAGGCAAGGCGATAGCGAAGGCAATCAATAATACGATCCCTAAAGCCAAGCCTTTTCGCGCTTTTGGCGCATGTTCGCCGAGTAAAAAAGGACTCATTATTCGCGTAAATAGACGTGTTAATCGATTGTCTTCTTCTACTGGTACGCCTGTGTCAGTCGCTTTATTGTTTGAGCTATGTGACTTTTTATGAGGTTTTAACAATATGCGGCTTAACCATGGGGTCATAATAAACGCGATTAATAGCGAAATAATCATTCCCATACTGGCATTAATCGGAATTGGGCTCATGTATGGACCCATTAGTCCGGATACGAATGCCATTGGCAATAGGGCGGCGATAACGGTGAAGGTGGCTAATATAGTTGGCCCACCGACTTCATCAACGGCATGAGGTATGAGCTCGCTTATGGGTTTATCACTCATTGCCATATGCCGATGAATATTCTCTACCACCACGATGGCGTCATCGACCAAGATACCAATGGAGAATATAAGTGCGAACAATGAAATTCGGTTTAGGGTGAATCCCCATGCCCAAGATGCAAATAAGGTTATGGCGAGAGTAATGATAATGGCTACACCAACGACGGCAGACTCACGAAGTCCCATGGTGAAAAATACCAGTAGTACTACCGCAGATGTGGCAAAGATCAATTTGAAAATAAGTGTATTAGATTTATCTCCAGCGGTTTTACCGTAGTTGCGAGAGATAGCGACATTGACATTATCGGGAATTAATACGTTATCGACAGCATCGATTTTGGCTAATACGGCATCAGCAATGTCGACGGCATTTTGCCCTGCCTGTTTACCAATAGCGATTGTTATAGCCGGGTAAGTACCCTTATCTGTTACGTGCCAAACATGCTGTTTAGGAATATCACTTTTAAGGCTCACATCGGCGACATCAGATAAATAAACTGCACGAGGAAATGGACTTTTCTCCGTTGTTGTATCACTCTGATTAACTTTAATCAGCAGATTATTCACATCATCAGGCGTCTGTAAAAACTGCCCCGCTTGCAGTTTTATTACTTGATTAAACTGCGTCATCGAGCCGACTGTAGACAGTTGGTTATTATCTTGTAATGTGGCACTAATATCGTTGAACGTTACGCCGAAACTGTTCATCTTGACAGGATCAATACGCACATTTAACACCATCTCGTGGCCACCTTGGCTATAAATCTCTCGAGTACCCGGTATCCGTTTTAGTTCGGTTTCTAGGCCCGATGCGACCAAGGTAAGCTGCTCTGCAGTGATGTTTGGATCTTGAGACCAGAGCGTCAACCCTACTATAGGTACGTCATCAATACCTCTAGGTTTGATTAACGGCTCACCAATGCCTGCTGCATGGTTAAACTTATCGCTGTTTGAATACAGTTGATTGTATAAATTAACCACGGCTTCATCTCGTGGAACGCCGACGTCAAAAATAGCGATAATGAGCGCGCCATCGGGCTGAGAAAATGAGTAAAGGGTATCAATGCCTTTTATTTGAGAAATGATCCGTTCTGCAGGCAAGGTGACCTGGTTTTCAACTTCCGTTGGTGTAGCTCCTGGGTAGGGGATAAACACATCTGCAAAAGTGACATCAATTTGCGGCTCTTCTTCTTTGGGGGTAATAATCACTGCAAAAAGGCCTAGTAATAAACCTAAAATAGCCAATAATGGAGTAATAGCACTGTGTTGAAATGCCTTTGCTATGGAGCCTGAAATGCCGAGTTTCATTGATTCATTTGGTGTTGTCATCAGGTTTACTCCTGACCTTTCGCTGCTGAGGACATAATTAAATATCGTCCAGCATCGATAACAATTTCATCGCCTTCCAGTAGCCCTGATAATACTTCAGCAGTATTATGTTGACGATCTATTCGGCCTATACGTACTTGGTTAAGCACTATTTCCCCCGCATTTTTGCGATACACAGAGGTTAAGTCACTGACTTGGTGTATGGCCGACAATGGGATCATCAAACTCGTTCTGCTTGGAAAGTTTACTATTACTTTGGTCCATTGACCCACAATGACATCTTGCATATTACTGACATCAAGATTGACTCTCACTTGATGTTGGTGTGTCAAAGGATCGGCAAATTGATACACTTGGATATCATTCGAAGTGATTTCATCGCCGTTTAATAATTGAATAGTAACTTGATCTTGTTGTTGCACCTGAGCAATATCTTGTTGGGGAATTTGAAATACCGCTCTAAGATGTTGATTATCATAACCGGAGAATAAGGCTTGGCCGTAGGATATCGTTTCACCTTGTTCAACGAAGCGTTGGGTCATTCGACCACTGAAAGGTGCGCTCACTACGGTGTAATTCAAACCTTCTTTAGCTTTTACTAATTGTGCTTGAGCGGCGCTGATAGCTTGTTTGCTGGATTTGGCTTTGGCAGTGGCTTCATCCATGGCACCTTTTGATATCGCCCCTTTGGGGAATAATGCTTTATAACGAATATACTGTGCTTGAGCTTCAGTGTTTAACGCTTCTGCTTTGGCGAGTTCAGCTTCAGCCCCTGCTAATCCAGCCCCTTGTTCTTTATTGGTAATTTCCAATAAAGCCGCGCCTTGTGGAACCAGGTCATTAACATCAAAATGGATATTCATGATCCGTCCCGAGGTTTGCGCAGACACAGTTGCAGCTTTAATGGCTTCAATTTTCGCATCGTATAATCGCGGTTGATATTGTTCGGAATACACCAGCTTTAATGTATCAACATCAGAGGCTTGGGCTGTGCTGGGTAAAACTATTGTGGTGAGTATGGCACCAAGGAATAAATAATTGGATAAGCGAGACATATTGATAGCCTATTCGGAAGTCTATAAGAAAATTCTAATGGACTTTCGCCTGTTACGCAACCGATATATTATAAAACTTTATAAATTAGAACTCAGTGATATAACAGCTATAAAAAAACCGCCAGTTTAAGATGAAGGCGGCTTAGTTGAAAAGGGTGCTGCTGTTCTTTAGTCCGTGGTGAGTGGACGAAAAAAAACAGTAAAGACAAATGATTAAATAGTAATAATTGAGTACTGCTAATTAGAAACTGTAGTTATATTGTACTGAGTAATAAACAGCATTAGATCGGGTTTGTGCTGAAATCTCACTGTTGTAGCCAGGCACTTGCGCAAGAAGATTGCTATTTTCTAATACAGTAACATCTTCTCCTCGGACAAAAGCAATGCCTAAATCAACGCTCGATTTTTGATTTAAATCGTAACTGACACCCGCGGTATACCAAGTACGATCAGAATCAGGGATAGATAAAGATGAATGCTGATTAACTACGCCTTGATCTGTTGCGATACCAGCCCGTAGAGTCCAATCTTGAGTGAGGTTATAGGTTGCACCTAAACTTAGGAACCACGAGTCTTTCCAGTGATATTCTTTTAAGTCTGCTTGGTCGACACCATTTGAACCGTCTTTAACCACGATTTTGTCGAATGCACTCCAATTAGTCCATTGAGCAGTATAATGCACGGCAAATTTATCCGTTAGCTGGTGGAAACCGGCAAACTGAGCAATATCAGCGATAGGAATATCTATTTCATTGTATTGAGAGTAAACGTAGTTTACATCACCTTTGGCGGTCAGTTTTGGGCTAATACGATAGCTTAGACCAAAGCGGTTATCCGGGTTAACTTCATAAACCACGCCCACAATCCCACCCAAAGCCCAGCCATCAGCATCAACATCAACTAAGTTACCAACCTGTGGGTTTTCGCTTGTACGTGTCAGGGTTCCGCTGCCATAAACCGCATCAATACCAAAACCAAAACTAAATTCATCATTCACACGATAAGACATACTGGTGTTGAAGTTAATGGTAACCACTTCGGTGTTACCCAATAAATCTACCGGCGGGGGCAGCGGTACAGCATTGCCGTTAATAGTAGGGGTTCTGTTTGCCAAGTCGCCTAAATCGGTGCCGGTGCCATAGTTACTGAATACGGCAACACCGAAAGCCATTTTATCGTTAATTGGGTTGATATAGTAAAAATTGGGGATGACTTTTGCTTCTGCAGCATGATGTTCACTACCAAAATCAACATCTTTTCCGTTAAAATTTCCTTCAGCATCCGATACCGAGACATCGATATCAGCATAAATAATGCCCAAAGATATCGCGGTTTCATCAAAAAGAGCCATTGCTGCAGGGTTACGAGATAAGACTGATGCATTGTCAGCAATAACTGCATCTCCAGCCATAGCACGACCGATACCGGTAGCTGATTGGCTATTTAACTGGAAACCGGCTGCGGATGCTTGGGTACTAATTAAGCCTACAGCCAGAGCAATAAGGGTTTTGTGGAACTTATTCATTATTATTTCCCATTTATTATTACCGTTTTGGTACAAAGTTTATTCATTTCAGATATTTGACGGTTAAAAATTAGGGCATTTTAGGTAAATGTGAACAATGTGACAACTCCGACCAGATGTTAGTTGTTGTTAATGTTATGTTAATTGTTATTTTTAATGGTGAAGTAGGTGTTTGATAGCATGACAGTATAGGTAAATTATCGTCAGTTTTAATACGACAATTAATAGGCGGGGAGATGTCAATTAACGTTTATTTATACTGAATGATGTTGAATCAAACAAATAACGATTAACCATAATCGGCTTAATATGACGTAACGTCATCTTTTTTGGATGTTTGGTGACTTAACGCCATTACGGTAGTGAATAACTCAACCTCTGAGGGAGAGACGCTGAGTTATCAAGATCAGTGAACTACATAAAAGTACTATGATTTTAATGATTCACGAAAAGCCGTAAAGTCGGCGATAGTTTTTTGTGTTGGTGGTGATACTTTACTGACGATGACGCCAATTAACATTGCAAAAATAAATCCAGGTACGATTTCATATAAATCAAAAATCCCGCCAGTCATTTGTTTCCATATCACTACCGTTATCGCACCCACCAAAATGGTTGAAATCGCACCATTACGACTATAGTTCTGCCAAAAAAGCGATAATAACACCACGGGACCAAATGCAGCTCCAAACCCCGCCCATGCATAACTGACGAGCCCTAAAACACTGCTTTCAGGATTGAATGCAACCACTCCAGCCACTAATGCGATAGCGATAACGCCAATTCTCCCTACGAGCATTAATTCTTTGCTGCTGGCCTGGGGACGCAACCATTTAAGATAAAAATCTTCTGTGATCACACTGGAACAGACTAATAGTTGTGAATCAATCGTGCTCATGATGGCTGATAAAATAGCCGCAATCAGTAAACCGCCAATCCAAGGATTAAAGGCCACATGTGCTAAATAAATAAATACCGTTTCTGAGTTCTCAAGTGGATCGGCAGCAAAGTAAAGACTGCCAGCAATACCTGTGGCTAAGGCACCCAATAGCGACAATATCATCCAAGTCATCGCAATACGTCGGGAAAGCACTAAATCATTCGGGTTGCCGATAGCCATAAAACGAGACAAAATATGCGGTTGACCGGAATATCCTAATCCCCAGGCCAGTAAAGAGACAAGTCCAATAACCGTGGTGTTTTCATTAATAAATGACAACATGGCTGGATCAATTTTTTCAAGACCTGCTTGTGTATCTGGTTGACTAAAGATAGATATTGGCACGATGATTAATGCTATTAACATTAAGCAACCTTGAAAGAAGTCTGTCCAACTAACGGCAAAGAATCCCCCCACAAAGGTATATGAAACAATAATAAATGAGCCGATTATTAAGGCGACGGTATAATCGAGACCAAATACTTGTTCAAATAATATCGCGCCGCCCACCATGCCTGAAGATGCGTAGAAGGTGAAAAATATGATGATAGTTAACGCTGAGATCGATTTTAATAGCCCATTAGAGTCATTAAAACGGTTTTCAAAAAAATCGGGTAACGTTAAAGAATTATTGGCAACTTGGGTATAAATACGCAAACGTTTGGCGACAAATAGCCAATTAAGCCAAGCGCCAAACACTAATCCAAAACCAATCCATGCTTCGCCTAATCCGCTTAAATATACGGCACCGGGTAAACCAAGTAATAACCAACCTGACATATCTGATGCACCCACACTCAGAGCGGTTACCGCGGGGCCCATTTTTCGCCCACCGAGAATGTAATCATCGACTGTATCGGTTTTACGGTAGGCCCAGTAACCAATGCCCATCATTAAAGCCAAGTATCCGATAAAGGTAATGAGGATCGGTGTTTGAATTTCCATATGGCTTCCAATGAATTATTTTTATGGCCAACATGCTTGTAGAAGTTAAATATAGTTCACACCTTGAATTATTCAAGTGTAAAAAAATCCGCTATTCAATGAAGTAGCGGATTTTAGATTGTCATCAATATGATTTAAATAAAGGTGTTTTCAACTTCTTTTTTGATAAAATCAAGATCCGAAGCGGGTTCTCCAACCAAGACCATATAGGCATCAGCTGTTTGAAAACTTTTACCTTTATATTGGTTATCAGCAAAAGCTTCTTCTAACACAATACGGCTTTCTATGGGAACAATGAACAAGGTGACCTTGTTTCCGTGCTCGTCGGCCATCACCAAGTGCAATGATTTGACACCTTGGAAGTCACAATATGAGGTGTAAAAAACGCGCCCAGGTTGTTGGATAAACTTCGAATCACGTAATCCATCTAAACTGGCTAGTTTAAAGTTTACGTCATTAAAACCAATATCTTGTTCCATGATTAATGCTTTGGTTTCATGGTGAACATGAGCCAACGAGTTTTCGCCTAAGTTTACGGGCGTAAAGCGCAATAAACTAAAGCTGACACCCACAATAAATGCCACCGATGCAGCCATTGCCATCATATAACGAGCGTGTTTTTTACTCTTTTGATGTTGACTCAATTGCTGTCGTAAAATCAATTTATCAGCCAAATCATCAGGCACGCTAATATTGAGTGCTTGGATGAGTTTATGGTCAAAAGCTTTTAGGTCTTTGACAAATTTAGCATCGTCTTTATTTTCAGCTAAATGAGCTAAAAATTCATCGGACTGATTATTGGGGTCACCATATGCTTGGCGACGAAACTGTAGATCATCCATTTGATTGACCTCTTACCTCAGGTGCTTCGAGAGCGTCTTTTAACTGGTTTCTGGCTCTAAATAAACGTGTCATTACCGTATTTCGATTGAGCTCGAGCATGGTGGCAATTTCATCACCGCTAAACCCGCCGATCAGCTGCAATAACAGAGGTTCTCGGTATTCGATATCGAGTTTACCTATTTGACGACGTAACCAATACTGTTCAGTATCTTCTTCATGACTTGTTGAGCGAACATCTTCAAGTAATTCTTGTTCCACGTCGCTGTAGTTAAATTGTTTACGCTCAAAACGTCTGGCATTTTCCCGTCTTAAAATGGTAATTAACCATGCTTTAGCGGCTTTATCGTCATTTAAAGAGTCCAACGCTCGCCACGCTCTTAAGAACGTTTCTTGAGTAATATCTTCGGCGACATGTTTATCACCACATAGCCAAAAGGCGTAGCGAAAAATGTCGGTATGAAGGGCCCTGACAAGGCTATCGTATCGTCGTTGTTTTGTTAGCATCTCAGATAAGACCGCGGGTTCGGACTTTTTCTTTCGCAGGTAATCAAACATTTTTTAACTTTATTGAGTTAATAATATGTAACAGCTTAAAAAGGGGATGGCTTAATAGCAAGCTAAATAGCAGAATTCACCTGCTACCTAGCCTTTTGATACTAGGGGTTAAGCTCTGCAATTAACGATTTTTTATAGGTAATGGATGGTTGCTGATACGCTAAAATCGCATCCATTAGCGTTTTTTTGTCCATTGCTTGTGGTTGGCTACTGTATCTATCAGCTTGTAATTTATGAATGGCAAACGCAAGCTGTGTTGATAGTCTGCTTATTTGGGTCAAACTCATAGGTTGACCTAAGCACTGACTAAAATATTGTTGTACGGCCTTTATTGCACCACTGCTGTCATTACGATCACAGGCATGAATAATGGCATTTAATCCCGTTGTCGCATTTGTTGTAGGTATTTTTTTACGTTTGGGTGTTTCATCACTAATGGCAACGTTTGCTATCACGGCTTTACGCCATAATATGAGGGTGATTATCCAAAGTACTGCCAATATTGCGCTTATATAAGGCCAATAACCTGCGGATTCATTCTCGGTAAAACGAGCTGTTGATGGAATATTTGTCGGGGTAACAGTGCTGCCAATCACATTAATGGTACGAGCAGGAAGCGTGGCAAATTGTTGTTTTTTAAGATGCGGATTCCACCAAGGAACACGTATCTCGGGTAAGGTATAGGTGCCTGGTTTTGTTGGCACAATGGCAGTGGTTAAACTGTATTGAGATACCACTTGATTATCACGTACAAAAGTTTGTCGTAACGGCTTTTCTGGGTACGCCTTTAATCCCTCAGCAAGCGGAATGTCGATATCAGGTAAGCTGGTGTTATCGGTATTAGAAGCGATTAAACTGATAGTGCGAGTGATCGGGCTGCCCACTTCAAATTCGCTGATATCATCTGGCCAGGTTTCTTTTAACACCGCAATATCACTGACCAACCATTTTCCTTGATAGCTTGGTGGCGTTGGGTTGATTTGAATGACTTGCCTTTGTGCTTCAGTTTGTATTGGACGACTTTCGTTAAAACCAAACATACCATCACGTCTTGCTGCTTCCACTAACACATCGCCTGAAAAACTCGCGCCATTAATCACCAACTCGCCAGGGAGATCGGCAATAATACCGTAGGTGCGCTCAATCACTCTAAAGCGACGACCCTCGACAATTTCGCTGCCGTCTTTGTCATCACCGATTTGCTTGACTTGCGCCCCTTCAATCACGGGGGCACTTAACACTCCGCGCTGTAATTCTACTGCAAGATATAATTTTACTTTATAAGTGATTAATTGCCCGACATAGGCGTCGGATGCAGGGGTGTCAACATCAATAAACACATTTTGTACTTCACTTGGCTGAGCACCTTGTGGTATCACTTTTAGAGTGATGGGTTGAGAGCTAACGCCAGTGATATTGAAAGCAGGTATGGTGACATTACCTAATGATTTAGGTGACAATAATATCTGCCAGCGGGTTTCTTTGCTGGTGTCAAAATTAATCATTTTGGTGCTACGGCCAACACTGGTTCTGCCGACAATAAAGTCATTGAGCAATACCGAGGTATCTAATGCGCCGGCATTGAGATCATCATCGGCAATAACATCGAGTACTAGGTATTCACCAGCAACAACCGGGTTACGGTCTACGGTTGCTTGCACTTGGCTAAGTGCAAAGACGGGGGCTGCAATGATGAATAGCAATAGGCTAAAAAAGGTTCTAATTACCACTGTTCATTATCCTTGGTAGGTTGGCTATTTTGACGACGTTTTTGGTATTCAAGTTGCATTTTGTTGCGGATCAACACTTGTGGGTCTTCATTAATGGCACGTAATGCACGCTGCATGTCAGCAGGTAAATCATCTTGGTTCATTTGCGAAGCCGATACCACTTCAGCAGAATCACTTGCTGGCTTATCTGTTGTACTTTCCTCTGTAGATGATGCACTCAATGGTTGTTTTTCGGTAGGCTGATTTTGTGCCTGGCCTGACTCTGCTTGCATGCTGGCTTCGTTACTCAGTGATTTGTCATCGCTCGGTTTTTTATCACTTTGCTGAGATTGGCTATTACTCTGTGAAGGTTCTGAATTAGCTTGCTCACCAGCTGCTTGGCTATTGTCGCTGTTTTCTTGTTTATCACTTTGTTGCTGCTGAGGATCAGACGGTTGATCTGTACTTTCCTCTGACTTGCCTTGCGATGGTTCTGCTTGATCGCTTCCAGTCTCGTTTTGTGACGGGTTCTGTTTCTGCTCATCGCTTTGTTGATTATTTTGCTCATCGTTTTGTTGATTTGATTGTGACTGTTCAGAGGATGACGAATTAGAGTTTTGCTTAGATTTGTCTGAATTTGAGTCATCTGACTGTTGGCCATCGCCTGATGGGTCTTGATTTGACTGATCAGATTGTTTTTGTTGCTCTCGTCTTTTTTTAGCCAGCTCAAGGTTTTGCTGTGCTTCAGCAAATGGAGAACGTACCTCTAGGGCTTGCTGATAACGGTTAATCGCTTCTTGATAATTGTTAAGCTGCATCAGTGCATTACCTTGATTATACAATCCGTTTGCACTGTTATCTTGCTCAAATCCTGCTAGTGCTTGTTGATAATTACCGGCTTTGTATTGCGCAGAGGCTTGCCATTGTGGGTTCTCGAATGTTTCAGCGGCTTGGGTAAATTCACCTTGCTCAAACGCTGATTGTGCTTGTTGATCTTGGGTTTTCCATAAGTCTTGCCAGATTGAGGCTTGTGCAGGTTGGCTATTGACGGCACTTAAGCTCATTAAGGTGCCAAGTAATAGTAATGGATTCAATATTAGAGTGAGCAATCCTTGTCTAAAACTCATTAACATCGGAATAATTAATAACATGGCAAGATATGGCCCCAGATCTTGCCAGGTTTCACCAACAAGTTCAGTTTCGGTTGCATCGCCTTCTGACGTTAGCCAGTGGGTTAACGTTGTGACATCGCTGCCATCGGTTTGGGCTGGCACAAGGATCCCTTGATGTTGTTGCACAAGTTGTTGCAACAAAACATAATCGGTTTTAGTCACTACCACTTCGTTACTATTATCACGCAGTAATTGGCCGTCAGCTAAACGAATGGGTGCGCCTTGCTTACTGCCAAAAGCCATGATTGATAAACGATAACGGCCGTTGAGTGCATTTGTGGCTTGATCATATTGTTGTGCAGAAATGCCATCGGTCATAACAATGATATCACCACTAACATGCCCCCCTTGAGCCAGCAGCTTTTCTGCTAGTGATAATGCAGCCGTTAAGTTTGAGCCTTTGGTCGGCATAATATCGGGTGATAATGTAGGCAGTAAATTTAAAATGGTGCCACTGTCTCGGGTTAACGGGCTAATAGTGTAAGCATCACCTGCATAGGCAATCAGCCCGGTTTCGCCCTCTTTTAATTCGTTGAGTAAATCGGTCGCTCTAAATTTAGCATAGGACAAGCGGTTCGGGCTTAAGTCAGTGGCATACATGGACTGGGACATATCCATAATGAGCACTCGTCCTTGCTCGGTAGCAAATACTGGCAGGCTTTGTTTATTCAATGCCGGTCCTGCAAGCGCGATCACTGTAATCATCCAACAGGCAATTAATAGCCATTTAGGTTGATGAGTTTTATCGACTGTTTGAGTGATCAGCAACTGACTTAAATGCGGAGCAATATACTGCTTCCATGCAGATTGCTGGCTATGTTTACGCCAAAATAATGCACTTAATATCACCACCGGAATAAACCCGATTAGCCACTCTGGGCGAATAAAATGAACCATTACTTTTTCGCCTCTTTATTAGCGTTTGTTTTAGGCACTAACTGAGCAGGCCATTGCTGTTGCAAGCTGATTAAAAAACTGATTAATAATGACATTAATAACGGCCAATAAAATAATTCACTTTTGGGGCGGTAGCTCAATTGATCTCGACTCACAGGTTCTAACTTGTCTATTTCTTGATAAATGCTTTCTAGTTCTTCACTGTTTCGGGCTCTAAAGTAACGACCTTTGGTCATGTTGGCTAATTTTTTGAGTTGGACTTCGTCTAAGTCCATTGATGGGTTAATGCGCTCTTTGCCAAAAATAGTTCGCCGTTCTAAGATTTCTGCGCCAACACCAATAGTGTAAATGGTGATATTACGTTTAGCGGCAATTTGGGCGGCAATATCGGGTTCAATATTGCCGGCATTATTAGAACCGTCCGTGAGTAAAATCAGTACACGGTTACTTTCATCTACTTTATCAAAGCGTTTAACCGCCAGCGCGATAGCTTCACCGATAGCGGTTTGCTTACCGACTAAACCTATTTGTGCATCGTCTAGAAATGTGGCCACAGAGCGACGGTCTAGGGTCAGTGGTGCTTGTAAATAAGCATGGTCAGCAAATAAAATCAGTCCGAGTCGATCACCTTTACGGCGTTCGATAAAGTCACTTAGGACATGTTGTATCAGGGTAAATCGGTCCACTGTTTGATTGTTTATTACCATGTCTTCAATTTGCATGCTGCCTGATAAATCGACCGCTATCATTAAATCACGACCTTTTGAAGGTAATTCAATTGGATCGCCTAGCCATTGTGGCCTAGCTACCGCTAACAATAGACATATCCACATTAACCAATAACGTTTACGGCCGCCTTTATGGCTTATTGAGTTTGTTTTTGTAACCGTAGTGGTGATGCCGGGTAATTGTAAATGTCCGCCGACATTGGTTAAATTGATGCGCTTAATTAACAACGGCAACGGCAGTAAGATTAATAACCATGGCCAGTAAAATACTAACATTAGGCCTCCTGATGGGTATGGTTGGATGTTAAGGTCGCATCACTAAAAGGACGTTTATTGCTTAGCCAGGCTTTTGCTAAACGGTGTAATTGTGCATTTTCGGTTTGATCTAAGCCACTCGCTTGATGACGCTTAACTAATAATGGACCGATTTTATGTTGTTGCCCAGGCGCGAGACGAGTATCTAACCAATCAAACCAAGGTTGACCATTGAGTTTGGCGAGGTGCTCGCGTGGTAAATAGGTTAGTGCAGTGCGTTTGAGTAAGCTATTGACTTGTGCAGCAAAGGTATCATCGTCAATATGATAATTTTCTAGCAGCGCCAGCGCTATTTTTCGCGGTGCATGATATTGATGTTGCTTGTAAAAACGGTAACTCAGCCAACTCGCTAAGGCGACAAATACTACCGCGATTATCCAATATCCTAGTGCAATAGGCATAGCGCTAATAGGATCGGGTAACGCAATATCTTGCAATTGCGCTAAAGCGGATGCTTTAGTATCGATTGGCATTGGTTGTGTTGGTAAATTCTGAGTGGTCATTTAACGTAAAATATCCAATTGTGCACTGAGAGGTTTGGCAGCATCAATAAATTTGGCTTGTACTTTGATCAAATTCATTAAGGCAAGAAATTGTTGCTGCTGTGCTTGTTGATCCGCTAACCAAGCCTCATAACTTTGCCGTGTTAAGGTCAGTTGTTGTTGGCCATCACGAACAGGTAAGGCAAATTGTTTGGGTAACGCTAAGGTCCCTTGTCTTAATGGGTCGGTGACCACAAACGCGCCGATATCACAGTGACGCGATAATTCAGTTAAGGGCGCTAAACATTGTTGGTTAATATTTTGGCCGTCGGTGATGATCCAAATAAGTGATCCCGGTTTGGCAATACGTTGCAACCGTTGGCAGGCTTTAAACATGTGACCTGGATCCGATGACAATTGATTAATTTGGCTTAATTGCTGTTGATGAACATTAATAAGTCCTGAGGTTAACTGTAAAATCCCTTGGCGACGGCTTCGCGGTTTGAGTTCTAAATGAGTACTTTCACTAGCAATTAATGCCCCGAGTCTATCGCCATGGTTAATGGCATTCCAACCTAAGGTTGTGGCTAAATGGGCCACTTGAACTGATTGTAATAGTAGCTGGGAGCCAAAATATGCACTGTGGCTCAAATCAATTAACAACAGAATAGGGCGTTCACGTTCTTCAACAAAAAGCTTGGTGTGCGCGACGCCTGTACGAGCCGTTACTCGCCAGTCGATAGTACGAACATCATCACCATTTTGGTAATGACGTACTTCGGCAAACTCCATCCCGCGGCCTTTTATCTGGCTGTTTCTGTGACCCGATAATGTTGCTTTAGCCCGCGATGAGCGATCGGGTATCGCGCGCGATAAGCTTTGACAAGCAATAAGTTCCTGCTCGTTTAAGCTCATACCATCACTGTAAAGTGGTAATGAATTAGTTTGGTTCATCATAATCTAATCATGTTTAATCGTTGGTGTCCGTATTGTAATATTTACGGTACGGCAACTTGGCTAAGAATGTGATCAATCACATGATCTGCAGTGACACCTTCCGCTTGTGCTTGATAACTGAGCAATAAACGATGACGTAAAACATTGGGTGCAACCGCTTGAATATCTTCTGGCGAGACAAAGTCGCGTTCATGCAACCAAGCACGTGCTCTTGCACAACGTTCTAATGAAATAGTGGCTCGAGGGCTGACACCATATTCAAGCCATTTGGCTAAATCAGTGCTGTACCTTGCAGGTTGGCGAGTGGCCATAATAATTTCAACAATGTATTTCTCTAACGGTTCCGCTAAATAAATCTCTAATGCCTGATCCCGGGCGGCAAATACGTCGGCTTGAGCGACAGGCTCAATGGTCGGCAATTGATGTGTTTTGGCCTCTTTACGCGATTGGCGTAAGATTTCGCATTCTGTTTCAGCACTAGGATAATCAAGATTAAGATGCATTAAAAAACGATCTAATTGTGCCTCTGGTAGCGGGTAAGTGCCTTCGTTTTCAAGTGGGTTTTGTGTCGCCATGACTAAAAATAGCGGCGGTAAAGGATAGCTGTGTTTACCGACGGTAACTTGACCTTCGGCCATGGCTTCTAATAAAGCAGATTGTACTTTAGCTGGGGCACGGTTAATTTCATCCGCTAAAATAAGATTATGGAAGATTGGCCCCGCTTCAAATTCAAATGTACCCGTTTGCTGACGATAAATATCGGTACCGGTTAAATCAGCTGGCAGTAAATCTGGCGTGAACTGAATACGGTGAAACTCGCCTTCTACGCCATCGCATAATGCTTTTACTGCACGGGTTTTAGCTAAACCTGGCGGTCCTTCAACTAATAAATGTCCGTTGGCGATAAGTGCGATCAGCAAGTTTTCAGTTAATACGGGTTGGCCTAACACTACAGTATCTAAATAGGTTCGTAGTGAGTGGAAACGACTTAACGACATAGCGGTACTCAATTTATTTAGTTGGCATTGGGGTTATTACAACCTATGTTATGAATTCTATTGGTTTTTGGCTAGTAGGATTAACACATTTTAACTATTAATGAAGTAGATAGTTATAAACGCCTGTTTAAAACCATGCAATAAAAAGTTAGACTTAGATCACGCTTTGATGGTCTGACCAGACTATCTAACAAAATAGAAACTTACCGGCCGAGCCGAGATGAGCTAACAATAATAGAGGGTGGCACATGAGTGATAGACAACAGGTAACGAATTCCCGGGGTGAACGCATTGCGATTGTTGCCGGTTTAAGAACACCATTTGCGAAACAAGCAACCGCTTTTCATGGCGTATCTGCGCTGGATATGGGCAAAATGGTGGTAAATGAGTTGCTGTCTCGCTCTGAAATCGACCCTCAATTAATTGAACAACTTGTATTTGGTAAAGTGGTGCAAATGACAGCTGCGCCAAATATTGCTCGTGAAATTGTACTCGGTACGGGAATGAATGTGTCAACTGATGCCTATTCGGTGACCCGAGCTTGTGCGACTAGTTTTCAATCTACCGTTAATGTGGCTGAGTCAATCATGACGGGCAATATCGAAATCGGTTTAGCCGGTGGTTCTGATTCGTCTTCGGTATTACCGATCGGAGTATCAAGAAAATTAGCACATGCTTTAGTCGATCTAAATAAAGCTCGTTCGTTTAAAGAAAAATTTGCGATTGCACGTCGTTTAGGTTTGAAAGATCTTTTACCTGTACCGCCAGCTGTTGCTGAGTATTCAACTGGTTTATCGATGGGACAAACTGCAGAGCAAATGGCTAAAACTTATCATATTAGCCGCGCTGATCAAGATGCATTAGCGCACCGCTCGCATACATTGGCGACAGAAGCGTGGAATTCAGGTTATCTGCGCGATGAAGTCATGACCGCTCATATTCCTCCGTACAAACAATTTATTGATCGCGATAATAATATTCGTGAAGACTCAGTATTAGAGTCTTATGCCAAATTGCGCCCAGCCTTTGACCGTCAACACGGCACGGTAACAGCGGCGAACAGTACGCCATTAACTGATGGTGCCTCTGCAATCATTTTAATGAGCGAAGGTCGTGCCAAAGCCTTAGGCTATCAGCCAATGGGTTACATTAAGAGTTACGCGTTTACTGCTATTGATGTTTGGCAAGATATGTTGATGGGTCCATCGTATGCCACACCATTAGCATTAAAACGTGCTGGTATGGAATTAGAGGATTTAACCCTGATTGAAATGCATGAAGCGTTTGCAGCGCAGACATTAGCGAACATGCAAATGTTTGCTTCTAAAAAGTTTGCCCAAGAAAAATTAGGTCGAGATCGTGCCATTGGTGAAATCGACATGAGTAAATTTAACGTATTAGGTGGTTCATTGGCTTATGGCCATCCTTTTGCGGCAACCGGTACTCGATTAATCACCCAAGTCTGTCGTGAGCTTAAGCGTCGTGGTGGTGGTACAGGTTTGACAACGGCTTGTGCAGCGGGTGGTTTAGGTGTAGCAATGATTTTAGAGGTGGAGTAATGAGCATGGAAAAGACATTTAATTTAGCTCGTCGTGATGATGGTATTGCGATTTTAACCATGGATGTTCCTGGCGAAACCATGAACACCTTAAGGGCGGAATTTGGGCCTGAAATTACAGAAATTTTAGCTGAAGTTAAAGCTGATCCAAGCATTACAGGTTTAGTCATTATCTCTGGTAAAGCGGATTCATTTGTTGCTGGTGCTGACATTAGCATGCTCGCGGCATGTAAGAGTGAGCAAGATGCTAAGGCATTATCACAACAAGGTCATGTGCTATTTTCTGAACTTGAAGGATTATCTATTCCGGTTGTTGCTGCGATAAATGGTGCTTGTTTAGGCGGTGGCTTAGAGTTAGCGCTAGCATGTCATTTACGTGTATGCAGTGATGATAAAAAAACCATGCTAGGTTTGCCCGAAGTACAACTGGGTTTGCTGCCTGGCACTGGTGGTACCCAGCGTTTGCCTCGTTTAGTCGGTATTACTACAGCACTTGATATGATGTTAACCGGTAAGCAAATTCGCCCTAAACAAGCGTTAAAAATGGGCTTAGTGAATGATGTCGTACCTAATT
Organism: Shewanella sp. S1-49-MNA-CIBAN-0167; assembly: GCF_040310145.1. Taxonomy (NCBI): domain Bacteria; kingdom Pseudomonadati; phylum Pseudomonadota; class Gammaproteobacteria; order Alteromonadales; family Shewanellaceae; genus Shewanella; species Shewanella sp. S1-49-MNA-CIBAN-0167. The sequence continues at coordinate 43,746 of NZ_JBEOPO010000033.1, forward strand.
CAATTTTATTAGAAACCGCAATCGAGCTGGCTAAAAAAGGCAAAAAAGCCATTAAGCCAGTGGTGCAATCTAAAATTAATCAGTTTTTAGAATCAACATCATTTACGCGCGACATCATTTTTGATCAAGCGCGTAAGCAAGTGTTAAAGAAGACTCAAGGTAATTATCCTGCTCCGACTAAGATCATAGACAGTGTTCTCCAAGGTATGAGTAAAGGCATGGTGAAAGGTCTTGAGGTTGAAGCGACTCATTTTGCTAATTTGGTCATGTCTAAAGAATCAGCCGCACTGAGAGGACTCTTTTTTGCTACTACCGAGATGAAAAAAGAGACTGGCGCTGAAGGCGCTGTACCTCGTAAAGTCAAAAAAGTGATGGTATTAGGTGGTGGCTTAATGGGCGGCGGTATTGCGTCTGTGACCACCACGAAGGCTAAAATCCCCGCTCGAGTGAAAGATATCTCTGAACAAGGTTTGAGTAATGCCTTAGCTTATGCTTACAAGCTATTAGATAAAGGGGTTAAGCGTCACCATATGACGCCTGCGGCCCGCGACAAGTTAATGGCGTTAATGACCACAACGACTGAGTATAAAGGCATTAAAGATGCTGATATCGTTGTTGAAGCAGTATTTGAAGACCTCGCATTGAAACATCAGATGGTGAAAGATGTTGAACGTGAGTGCGGTGAAAACACCATTTTCGCATCTAACACTTCATCTCTGCCGATTGGACAAATTGCCGAAGCAGCAAGCCGCCCTGAAAATGTCATTGGTCTACATTACTTCTCTCCAGTAGAAAAAATGCCGTTGGTTGAAGTTATTGCGCATAAAACAACGTCACCTGAAACCATTGCAACGACCGTGGCTTTTGCTCGTAAGCAAGGTAAAACGCCTATTGTGGTACAAGATGGTGCTGGTTTTTATGTTAACCGTATTCTTGCCCTGTATATGAACGAAGCGGCGCAATTATTACTAGAAGGTCAGCGTGTTGAGCATCTAGATCGCGCATTAGTGAAGTTTGGTTTCCCTGTTGGGCCGATGACATTACTTGATGAAGTAGGTATAGATGTTGGTGGCAAAATTTCGCCTATTTTAGAAAAAGAGTTAGGTTCACGTTTTAAAGCGCCTGCAGCATTTGATAAGTTATTAGCCGATGACCGTAAGGGTCGTAAAAATGGCAAAGGTTTCTATCAATACGGACCTAAAGCGAAAAAAGCTAAATCAGTTGATGAGTCAGTTTACAAAGTGCTCGATATTTCAATTGCTTCAGATAAAGAAGCAAAAAATGTGGCTGAGCGTTGTACTATTCAAATGCTCAATGAGGCCGTTCGTTGTCTTGAAGAGGGGATCATTGCTTCTGCTCGAGACGGTGATATCGGTGCGATATTTGGTATTGGTTTTCCGCCATTCTTAGGTGGCCCGTTCCGTTACATTGACACATTAGGTGCAAGTAACTTAGTGGCGACATTACAAGGTTATCAATCACTCTACGGTGAGCGTTTCTCACCGTGTGATACGTTAGTCAAAATGGCCAGGGAGGGAAGTCTGTTCTACACAAAGTAAATTCTTTGTTGTATAGATAGCTTGTTAGTTATCGCATTGTAATAAAAAAGCGGCAATAACTTGCCGCTTTTTTATTTGTTAAAGGCATACTTTTGCCTGTTTTTTAAACGATATAATACTTCTTTACGGTATATACCCAAACGACCTCGAAATGCAGGATCCAGCATGTCGAGAAGTGACAGAGTTCAAGGTGCTAGGACGGACTGCGTCCTGCTAGGGTCGCTTCGCTGCTAGGGCGGACTACGTCCTGCTAGGAAACGATAAAAGCGGACGTTGTCCTGCCGGCATTTAACAAAAAAGGAGCTAATGCTCCTTTTTTGTGGCTGATGGTTAACCATCCGTCAGTACTATACCGACTACTTCCACCACGCTTTAGCTTGGATCACTTCGAGGTGGTTTAGACCTTCAGGTAATTTTACTTTCTTACGAGCTGGTTTTGCTAAACCAAGTGCAATTTTTAGAGAAGTAAACATAGGATTCTCCTTAAGCTGTTTGAGTGTCTAAGACTTTAATGTATGGAATACTGGCTGTTTGAGTATCAAGGACTTTAATGTATGGAATACTGGCTGTTTGAGTATCAAGGACTTTAATGTATGGAATACTGGCTGTTTGAGTATCAAGGACTTTAATGTATGGAATACTGGCTGTTTGGGTATCAAGGACTTTAATGTATGGAATACTGGCTGTTTGGGTATCAAGGACTTTAATGTATGGAATACTGGCTGTTTGAGTATCAAGGACTTTAATGTATGGAATACTGGCAGTTTGATCAAGGACTTTGATGTATGGAATACTGGCTGTTTGAGTATCAAGTACTTTAATGTATGGAATACTGGCTGTTTGGGTATCAAGGACTTTGATGTATGGAATACTGGCTGTTTGGTCAGCATTAAGTTCATGTGCTATTTTTACTGCTATAGCTTGAGGTGCAGCATTATCAAGCTCACTAGACTCAGCTATACTTGCAAAAGATAATGCCGATAAAACTGCTACTGTAATTATTCCTTTAATCATTTTAATCTCTCTTATATTTAGTAATTCAAGCTCAGGGTTAAATAACAATATTATTTTGACAACTGAACTTGTACTAGCATTTGTCATGCCAAATATAAGAGAGAATGATTTATTTTTTCATTATTGTATGACTTAAGGTTTCAAACTTGAGTTTTTCTGCATTTAACATGAGTTCAAACTCTGCTTCTTTGATTGGTTTGCTATATATATACCCTTGAATCTCTTCACAGTTAAGTGCTTTTAAAATGTTGAGTTGTGCGGTTTGTTCTACGCCTTCACCAACGACCGTTAACCCCATGTTGTGGGCAATAGTAATAATAGAATCGACCATCTTGAGATCTCGGTCTGATTTATCAATATCATCAACAAAGGTTTTATCAATTTTTAAACAGTTGATAGGGAATCGTTTTAAATATGATAAAGAAGAGTAACCGGTACCAAAATCGTCAAGAGCGAGGCTAATGCCCATTTTTGCCAATTGTTGCATCACTTTAATGGCTTGCTCTGGGTTTTTGATAACAGTGCTTTCAGTGATTTCCAGTTCTAAGTGTTCAGCCGGTAGCTTTGTGAGGCGTAAAATAGACTCTATGCGTAATAGTAAATCAGGAAGTGCAAATTGTTTTGATGACAAATTGACCGCAACGCGACCACTAAATAGTCCTAGTTCCAACCATTTCTGCGCAGCAAAACAGGCTTTTCGCATTACAACATCACCAATTTCAACTATCAGACCGTTTTCTTCAGCAAGGGGAATAAATTCATTCGGTCCTATCAGGCCTAATTTAGGGTGATTTAATCTCACTAGCGCTTCCATTCCAGTGAGGCGATCTTTTTTTACATCGACTTTAGGTTGGTAATAGACTTCAAATAAATCATCTTTTAGTGCTTCCCGAATTAAACTTTCGATTTCCAGTTGGCGTAAAGCATTTTGGTTTAATGATTCTGAATAGAACTGATAGCGGTTACCACCCCCTGACTTAGCGTGATACATGGCGATGTCCGCTTTACGTAATAAGGCTTGCTCGTTTTGCTCATCTTCAGGATAAAGCACAATGCCGATACTAATACCTAATACTAGCGAGTCATTATTAACAGTGAAGGCGGGTTTTAGACAGTTAATGACTTGGGTAGCTATGGCGGCACAAGAACCTATATCTGGGAGTTGATCGACGAGTAAAGCAAATTCATCCCCCCCGAGACGGTATAAGCTGGCATGTTTTGGAATAGTTGATTGAATTCGCTCAGCAACGCCAATCAATAAATTATCACCAATTTGATGGCCTAAAGAGTCATTGATACGCTTAAAGTTATCTAAATCAAGTACCATTAAGGTGTGATGAATGTCTTTTTTGACTAAGTTGCTTAAAGTCACTTGTAAACTAGAACGATTAGGTAGCCCGGTAAGTAAGTCATTATTGGTCAGCTTTCGCAACTCTTCTTCTTGTTGTTTACGGCGGGTAATATCGGAAAACACGCCAACGTAATGGCTTGTTTCTTCTTGTTCATTGTATATGGCGTCGATTGTTAGCTCCATTAAGAAGAAGTCGTCTTTGCCTCTTCTGGCTTCAACTTCACCACTCCAACGACCTTGTTGCTTTAGCAAGTTTCTTATTTGTTCAGAATAACTCGCTGGATAGCGAGTGAAATTGAGTGTTTCATCGACAATTTTTTCTTTTGTTGAAGCGGTGAGTTCACAGCATGCATCGTTGACTTCAACAAACTGATACTTTTCGTTAAGAATAAACATCCCTTCAGAGATATTCTCAATCGCTCTGGCAAACAAACGTAATTGTTCTTCCGTTTGTTTAATATTATTGATATCTTTAATTGTGCCCGTCATCCGCAGCGGCTGATCTTTTTGATCGCGCTCAACTATTTTGGCTCTGTCTAATATCCATATCCATTGTTGATTACGCGCTTTAACGCGGTAGGCAATTTCAAAATGGTCGGTTATAGCATTAAAATGATCGTTTAATGCTTTTGAGACTCTATCTCTATCGAGAGGGTGGATATTACTTTCTTCGTCAGGATTACCCGAACGACGACCGTCTTGAGGGAAATCGAGCGACCCCCAAATATTAGAGCGGTATATTTTGCCGGTTTCAATATCCCAGTCCCACATTTCATCGCCACTACCCCATAAAGACAGCTTTAACCGCTCTTCACTCTGGGCTATTATTTTCTGTATTTGTCGACGCCTAATGGTTGACCTAATTATTAAAAATATAATGAGAATAATTAAAGAAGCATAAATTGTAATTGCAGTGCTAGATAACCACCATGGTGGAGTGATGATGATTGTAATATATCTAACATCTGTTTTGCTACCCGTTAACCTATTTTCTGCATAGAGTTTAAACGTATATTCACCAGCAGAAAGATTAGTGTATGTTACAGTGTTATTACCTTCAGTAGATAACCAGTTTTCCTCTAAATCTTCTAGGTAATAAAAGAAGTCATAATTATCATTCAGAGCCCCTAATATATTAAATTTTATTGTAAATGGGTAGTCTGAATATTTTAAAGTTATTTCTTGTTGTTCATTTAAAGATTTTTTTAATATACCATTCCCAATTTTAACAGGTGAATTGAACAGAAGTAATTCTTGAAAGATAATTTCTTTTTTGTGTTCAGCTTTTAATTCTTTTATAATTTTATCGGGGCTAATGAAACTAATCCCTTCATTGCCGCCCAGCAATACTTTGCCTTTGAAAGCTAGTGATGCTTGAGTGTTGTAGTCTTCAGATGAACCGCTGTGCGTCCCTAGTGTATAATTAGTTTTATCATCAAGATCGATAATGTTAACTTCTCTATTTGATGCGACAATTATTTTGTTATCTATTTTTGTGAGTGAGTATATTATTTTGTTTCTATCAAGGATTTTTGATATTTTAAAATTATTATCATCCTTTAAAAAATAAACTGAGTTTCTCGTTCCAAAATATAATCCATCATTATATTCAAGAAGATTAAATACAAAGTCGCCATCAAAAAAAGATTTTATCTCATTGTTTTTATATCTAAGCAACCCTTTTTGGGACGCTATCCATAGAGAATCATTTATAACTAAGGTGTCATAAACTGGGTAGCCAGATTGTGTATTTATTATTTCATAAATCTCACCATTAAGTTTCATTTTGTATATGTTTCCTGTAAATGTGGAAACATATAAGAAGTCAGAAAATCTTTTTATATTAAATACAGTTTCATCAATGATTTTTTTTTCAAATCCAGTGTTTAAATTTATTTGGTATAAGCCTGATGAAGTTCCAATAAAAACATATTCTTGATCTATTAATATTGATTTCGGTCCGTGAGGTACGTTAATTTTTTTCTTTTGTACAAGTTTTAAATCTTTGTTGTAAATATTTAAAAAACTATCATCACCAATTAAATATATATTTTTTTCGTCTAATGCGATTGACCAAACACTATTCTTTTCGATGTTTATTTTATTAATATAGTTTTCATTATGTGCTATTGTTATAAAACCATCGGCATAATTTGAGATGTAAATGTTATTGTTTTTTTCTTTTATAAATGTTTTCTTTAGCCTCTCTTTGTCTATATTTAGTTGACCTATTTTTTTTGCTGTAAATTTATCGTTATACTTCAGGATATATATTTCATTTTCATTAATAGAAATTGATTCTTTGTTGATATATGGATCAATGCTTGTAAATTTTAGATTCGATATTTTTATTATATTAGTCGAAATATCAAAAACACCATCGTTTGTTATAGTAATTAACTTTCCATTTATCAAAGAAATATCATTTGTATTTGACGTTATTTTTTTGAGAGTTCTATCTTTAATAAAGAATAATGTTCCTTCATAGTTTCTTAAGTATATTTTTTTATTGAAACTAATTACATTCTTAATTTCACCTAATATACTATCCTTGAAGGAATGATTAACTTTTAAGTTTTTTCTGAAATAAGATATAAACTTACCATTCAAACCAATAAAAACTTCACCATTTTGTTTTGATATTGACCAAATAGCTTGTTCACCAATTTGAGTAGAAATACTGTTTCTAGTGAATGACTCTGTTTCTTTATCAAATTGAACGAGACCTTTATCCGTCCCGACTAATAGCACGCCATTATCATCTATAAGCAAATTGCGAATAAAAGAGCTGGGGAGAGACTTTGCATCGTCTTCAGCATAGAACTGTTTAAACTCGTTACCATCAAAACGGTTTAAGCCATTGATGGTACCAACCCAAACGTAGCCATCCTGATCTTCTACAATGGCGGTAACGGTATCTTGTGATAAACCATCGGCAACACCATAATTGGTATGATTGAGTAGAATATCAAAATTTGATTCGGTGTTGTCAGCTTCAATGGCTGTTACGCCAAAGCTACAAATAAAATAAACACAGATTAACAATAAAATTTTAGGCATAATTTTTATACTTATTCTCTTTCGATGCCGCAAAGAAGTTGATGAATTGTCTACTTTTTCAGAAACCTGAGCCTTTGTCAAAAGCATGTTAACAAAAAAGGTGTGATTGATAGGATATTACCTAACAATTACGATAGCATTGTCTAAAAGTCGTTTTTTAATCAATAGCTTATGGGATATTAACGTTTTATTTAGTATTTTGCACCGTTAATATTGGTAGCGACTATTTTGTAACCGTAATCGCAGTCTCTTTTCTGAACTTTTCTGCCGTAGACATTTACTAAAACTGAAATTTATCCGTCTGTTGTTTAAACGTTTTTAAGTCTACAATCATATTATTTGAACGCAGGCTCGCTTGACTGTGATGTTGTTTACCGCTGTTAAACAGGACTAAGCGGTCACAATCTTTACTGCGCATGTGAGCCACCATAAACTTAATCAAATCTGCTCTTGTGAGCTTTTCTACTTCAGCCACGACCATCTCACGTTGATTAAATTCATAATCGCGGTTTCCTAAGCTCACCCAATAGCGTTGGCTGCGTGTTTTTAGGTTAGTATCGTGCTCCATTATTTGACCTATCATGCCTCGTTTAGTGCTTTCCCATTGTTGATTGGTTATTTGCATCACGGCATAATTAAAGTCGGCGATGAACTCATCTATGGCTTCGAGTAGTTGTCTTGGACCTGTAGTGGGGGATTGAACATAGAAAATCATCCCTGGATGTCGGTTTAATGGCAAGTAGCCTGTTCCTACCATGTAGCCTAATTGTTGTTTAGTGCGTAACTCATGGAAAAAGGTTGATGACATTGTATGGTTTAGTAGGCTAAATAATGCCATACGATCAGGTGTTGCCATACGAGACTGATAGTAAACAATAATCGCGCTATCTTGGTGATCCATGGTTTTTTCGCGAAGCAATGAGCCTCTTTTATCGAGATTGATAAGTTCGCGAGATGCTTCAGCGCTTGGCTTTGTTACCAAAGATAATAAATGCTGCAAACGCTTGGCGAGTAGCTGAGCTTCTTCAACCAGCCAATCCCCGTAAACTAATCCTTCAAGATAAATCTTTTTGTAAAATGCGCTAACATGATTATGCAAATCATCAAGGGTCAGTAGCGTGAGTTGTTCAGCCATTGTTGTCGGTTCAAAACTGCTTTTTTGTAGCGTGACCGTTAAGCTGGTAAATAATTGTGATATTGGCTTGGCTTGAGCAACATTATTCCAACTGCGTAATATCTGTTTTTTAATCATGTTAAAGCGCTGCTCGGTAAAATTTCGCTCGCGTGCTTTTTTGATTATTAAGGTTAATAGCTTTTCTTGGTTACCAGTAAAGCCGGTTAAATGGAGGGTAATACCGCCTTGGTGGGGGTAGATATTGTAGTTAAGGCCAGCAACCTCTGCTTGATATGTTGGTTCTGTCAGGTAATCGATAAGCATTTCGACGTACAGTCTTGTTAATGCTGCCTGTCTTGGCGTTGAGCTAGCTTGATCGGAATCTAATGATAAGTATAAATGCCCTTTAGGGACATTGAACTCATCATCTTTTTTATGCCAAATACGGTAACCTTCACCTTCAGCAACAATAGTGGGTACTGGGGTATTACTTTTGTTTGCTCGAGCTTGTGGATCCGAGACAATAAACGGATTTTTTTCAGGTAGTTTAAGATCTTCTCTTATTGAAACCGCAGACCATTTTTTTATTTGTTGAGCTTGTAATGGCCTAGCTTGGTAAGGGGTGTCGTACCATTGGGCTTGATTATCGACCTGAGACTCTTTTGCTACCGTGAGGAGACGCATATTGGTCGCCGACATCAATGAAAGGAGGTATTTTGTTTCATCCTCAAGCATCTCATCCATGCGATAGTCGCCATAAATAATGTTTTCAATATCGTAATGGTGCATGTTGATGCTGAGATGACTCGCTAAATCCAAGGTTTTGATCTGTTCTTGGAAACGAAAGGCAGTATCAAGCAGATTGGCTCGTTCTTGGTAACGCCATGCTTGAACACCTTGTTGCTTTATCAGTTCGATATATTCAAAGACACAAGAGACCACTTCATTTAGTTCAGTAAATCCCTTGTCGGTTAGCTGTATGCTGATCGAATAATCTTTGAAATTGTAGCCATTTATGCCACCGCCAGCAGATAAATGGTTGGCTAATCCGTGTCCTTTTAAATAAGACAATAAACTCCCCGGACTTTCATTACCGAGTAAGTGGCTAATAAAGGTGAGGGGTTTACGTTTATAAAATTGGTCTATCTCTGGGAGTGAAAAGCAAATACTGAGTCGTTTTTGATCTTTCAACGGTACAATTTGTATATGTGTTTGTTGCTGAGCCTCGGTTATCAGTGCTTCAGAAGGATAGTGTTTACTTACATTTCTATTGAGTATTTTTGAAAAATATTGTCTAACGATGGTGTCGAGTTCTGCGATAGGACGAGGCGCTACAACGCACAACGTCATAATATTAGCACTGTAATGTTGCTGATAAAAAGCCAGCAGTTCATCCCGAATGTCTGCTTGTTTACCTGCTAATGTCGCTTGGTTACCCACAGAGAATTTTGAAAACGGATGTTTTGGGTTAACGGTTTCTTTTTGAACTTGGTAGACTCGACGAATGTCATCTTTTAATTTTAAACTAAACTCCGATTCTATTGCCTGCCTTTCTCTATCAACTAACTCTAAATCAAACTTGGGAGCAATGAAAAATTGACTAAATCGGTCTAACGAACCTTCTAAAGCTTCTGCATTAATGCTATAAAAAAAGTTAGTTTGTTCTGTGCCTGTCCACGCATTATTGTTTCCACCATGTTGATTAATATAAGCATGGTATTCACCTGAGTCTGGATATTTTTCTGTGCCTAAAAACAACATATGCTCAAGAAAATGCGCCATACCAGGCCGTTCAACGGGATCGTCAAAATGACCAACACTGACAGCCATTGACGCTGCAGCTTGATTCGATTGCATATCTTCAACCAATAATACTCGAAGTTGATTGTCTAACACTCGATATTGGTACTGACGATGATCATTTTGGCTTTTATAAACTGCTGGAAATTCAGGCAAAAGGAGACTCCAGAAAAGATAACTTGTTATATATTGATCTTGTTATTACTTTTTAGCAAATTACCTTGGCTTGTTTTATTCGATTATCGACTAAAGTTTATCAAAATAAGCTCAATTCTAGGTTTGTTGTTGCGCTGATTAACGCTACAATTGGCTAAGAATGATAATAAAAACATCACGAGAGAAGTATGCAGCTATTTTTGATGCGCCATGGTGAAGCGGGTTTTGATGCACCGTCAGACAGGGAACGAAAGTTAACTGATATTGGCCGTATTCACACAGGTTTTATGGCTAATTGGTTAGCAAAACAGGTTAGCCATTTTGATTTGGTTATTGTGAGTCCTTATTTACGTGCACAACAAACATGGCAAGAAGTCAGTAAACACCTATCCGATCCCCGTAAGTGGTTAGTGCTTGATGATGTCACCCCCTCTGGAGATGCCAAAATGACTGTTGATATTGTGCTTGCTTATGCAGAGCAATATAAAGCGGATAATGTATTGGTTATTGCACATATGCCTATTTTAGGCTTTATGGTTAGTGAACTTGTGGCAGGTATTGAGCCACCGTTGTTTGCTACGTCTGCGGTGGCTCACATTGACATGCATGGCCAGCACTCTAGTTTTGTGGCTATGACTGCACCACATCAAGTTATTGTGTAATGGCAATATTGGTTGTAATCATGTGTACTCATAAAAAGGTAAGTCAGCACTTACCTTTACTAACACTTTTTGCGCTTATTACCTCGAATTAACGTCGGTGAGGTTGCTCACCAATATCAATTAATACCAATAACGCTGCATCGCCACCCCATTCTTTTGGTGCTTGATGGAATGCTTTTACGTTTGGATGTTGCGCTAACCACATTGGTGTTTGCTGCTTTAAAATCCCCATACCATAGCCGTGCATGACACAACAACATATTGTGCTTTGCTTAACGCATGCCTGGATAAGTGCTGCTAATTCAAGTTTGGCTTCAGCTTGACGCATCCCGTGTAAATCAAGCAGTAGGTCAGGTGAATAGTCACCACGTCTTAAACGTTTTAATTCAAGCTTATCTGTGTTGGCATTAATCCAACGCATAGGACCATTAATCGGCAGAAGCGGCTGATATGTATCCGAAAAATAACTGTCAACATGGATCTGACGTTCTTTTATTTCGAACTGTTGTTTGGGTTTGACAGGCTGTTTAAAGTAGTGGGTATCTTGTTTTAGTGGTTTGATACCATCGATTAATGTACTAAACAGCGATAAGTCTACATAATTATTGTCTTTCATCGGCGTATTGTATTGAATTTTAGGTCATCTTAATAGACATCAGTTACAATAGCTGAGAAGAATTTTTAAGGAGTGTGTTTTGGATAAGATCTTTGTAGATGAAGCTGTCACTGAGTTACGTACCATAGCTGATATGTTGCGTTGGGCTGTCAGTCGTTTTAATGATGCTAACATTTATTATGGCCACGGAACGGATAATGCCTGGGACGAAGCGATTGCATTGGTTTTTGATGCTTTACATTTACCCGAAGAAATCGGCCAGCAGGTTATTTTAAGTAATTTAACCAGTAGCGAAAAACACAAAATCGTTGAATTGATTATTCGCCGTGTACGTGAACGTTTACCGGTTCCGTATTTGACCAATAAAGCCAATTTTGCCGGACTCGAATTTTATGTTGATGAGCGCGTACTTGTACCACGCTCACCGATAGCAGAAATGATCAATTATAAATTTAGCCCTTGGTTATATAATAAACCTGTTAATCGCATTATGGATTTATGTACCGGCAGTGCTTGTATTGCCATTGCTTGTGCCTATGCGTTTGAAGATGCTGAAGTTGACGCCTTAGATATTAGTGAAGATGCACTTGAAGTGGCCCAGATTAATGTTGAGTCTTTGGGTGTGTTAGAACGTGTTTTCCCGATTCAATCCGATTTATTTTCGGCGATCCCTAAAGGTCCTCATTACGATTTAATTGTATCTAACCCTCCATATGTTGATGCTGAAGATATTGGCGATATGCCTCAAGAGTATCATCACGAACCCGCGATAGGGTTAGCGTCTGGTAATGATGGCTTAGATTTAACCAAACGCATTTTGGCGAATGCGGCAGATTATTTGACCGAAACCGGTTTACTTGTGGTTGAGGTGGGTAATTCAATGGTGCATTTGATTGAGCAATATCCTGATATGCCGTTTACTTGGGTTGATTTTGAATTTGGCGGTGATGGTGTGTTTGTATTAACTCGTGATCAGCTAGTTGAAAATGAAACACTTTTCGCCATCTACAAAGATGGTGAATAATCGCGATAACATTAGCGACAAGAATAGCACTCAATAAAGTGAATAATTAATAGAGGTAGTTAACGCGCATGTCAGGAAATAGTATTGGCCAAAACTTTGTTGTGACAACATTTGGTGAAAGCCATGGTGTTGCTCTAGGTTGTATCATTGATGGTTGTCCTCCAGGGCTTGAGTTAACTGTTGAAGATATGCAACATGATTTAGACCGTCGTCGTCCTGGCACGTCACGCTACACTACTGCCCGGCGTGAAGCTGATGAAGTGAGAATTCTGTCAGGCGTCTTTGAAGGTAAAACGACTGGCACCTCTATTGGTTTGTTGATTGAGAATACCGATCAACGCAGCCAAGACTATTCCGACATAAAAGACACTTTTCGTCCTGGTCATGCTGATTATACCTATCAGCAAAAGTATGGCATGCGTGATTACCGTGGCGGTGGTCGCTCGTCTGCGCGTGAAACCGCAATGCGCGTTGCTGCCGGTGCGGTTGCTAAAAAATACCTTAAACAAGTTCATGGCATTGAAATCCACGGCTATCTTGCTCAATTAGGGCCAATTTGCGCCGAGACCATCGATTTAACTCAAATTGAACAAAATGCATTTTTCTTTCCTGATGCCAGTAAATTAGAAGCATTGGACGAGTATATGCGTGGTTTACGTAAATCTGGTGATTCGATTGGTGCCAAGATAACTGTGGTGGCAACTGGCGTACCTGTGGGGTTAGGTGAACCAGTATTTGATCGCCTCGATGCTGACATTGCCCATGCACTAATGGGCATTAATGCAGTGAAGGGCGTTGAAGTGGGTGATGGCTTTGGGGTTGTCACTCAAAAAGGCTCTGAAGGTCGCGACTTAATGTCACCACAAGGATTTGCGTCGAACCATGCTGGCGGAGTTCTGGGGGGGATTTCATCCGGTCAACCTGTTGTGGCTCATATTGCGCTAAAGCCGACCTCAAGCATTAGTGTGCCTGGTCAAAGCATGACAGTACAAGGTGAAACGATTGAGATGATCACCAAAGGTCGTCATGATCCTTGTGTCGGAATTCGTGCCGTACCCATTGCTGAAGCGATGCTTGCTATCGTGTTAATGGATCACTTATTAAGACATCGTGCTCAAAACCACGATGTGACCAGACAAACGCCCGTTATCGGAATGCGCTAATGTCCTCAGTTAAATGCCCTGAGCCGGATTTACGCTGGCTCAGGGCTTGTTATTTCTTTTTCTTTTCTATTCTTGGCATCATGGTCCCCTATTTGGGGGTTTTCTTTGACAGTCGAGGCTTCAATGCCCAAGAGATAGGTTTTTTGTTGGCGATATTAATGGCTACTCGCATTGTCGCACCTAATGTGTGGGCGGCGGTTGCTGATCGAACTGGCATGCGTTCAGAACTGATTAAATTAGGTTCTTGTGCCGCGGCGATCACCTATATCAGTTTTTTCTTTGATGGCAGCTTTGTCTATTTAGCGATTAGTCTGGCGATATACACGTTTTTTTGGAATGCGATTTTAGCTCAGCTAGAAGTGATTACCTTAGAAACGCTAGGTGACAAAGCTGAGCGTTATGGCGCTATTCGCAGTTGGGGCAGTGTGGGTTATATCGTGTTGGTGATCAGTGGTGGTCTTGCCATTGATTATTGGGGCCCTGAAGTGTTGCCTTATATGGGCATGATATTGTTTTTAGGTTTGTTTGCGTGTTCGTTACCTTTGCCTGCTAACCGCAGCGTTGTCGTCAATAAGTCCGAACGACCTAAGCTTAAGCTTGATGCCTCATTAGTGTGGTTTATGTTGTCTGCAATGTTACTCCAGATGAGTGTCGGACCATTTTATGGCTTTTTTGTATTGTATCTAAAACAGGTTGGCTACTCTGAGACCATCGCTGGTTTGCTGGTTGCCTTAGGCGTTCTAGCCGAAATCGTTATCTTTTTTTATTCATCTCGCCTTATTCGCCAATACGGTATCCGAGTATTACTCGTGGTGAGTATTTTACTGACGGTTATTCGTTGGTTACTGTTAGCCTTTGGCGTTGAATACGTTTCATTATTGATAATCAGCCAATTATTGCATGCATTTACCTTTGGTTTAGTGCATGCGGCCTCAATCCATTTTATTCATCGACACTTTAATGTCAGTCACCGGAGCACAGGGCAAGCATTATATGCCAGTGTCAGTTTTGGTGTGGGCGGTGCATTAGGCACATGGATAAGTGGCATGATTTGGGGGGATGGTAGTCAAATTATGTGGGTTTGGATATTTGCAGCAAGTTGTGCTTTTTTATCAATGCTTGCGGTTATGATGATCCCAAATATCAATGGCGAAGCATCCGCAAACGCACCACAAAGTTAATCTAAAATAGTGTTGTCGCAACAGCAAGGAGTCGACGTGAAACGTTTTCGTTTAGGGGTAATTATTAATCCACTGGCGGGATTAGGTGGGAGTGTCGGTTTAAAAGGCTCTGATGGTGTTGCTAATGATGCCATTGCCAAAGGAGCCATACCTAAAGCGCAGCAGCGGATGCAACAAGCCTTAGCGGTAGTGTTACCTTTTGCTGACACGATTGATATTATCACTGCATCGGGCGACATGGGTGCAGATTTGTGTCGTCAAATGGGGTTTCAAACAAATGCGGTGTATACCTGTAGTGCAACGACATCTTCGCTAGATACTCAGCAAGCGGTAACTTATTTACTTGAACAACAGTTGGATTTACTGCTTTTTGCGGGGGGGGATGGCACTGCTCGCGATATTTCTGCCGTGGTTGAAGACAAGCTACCTGTATTAGGCGTTCCTGCCGGAGTCAAAATTCATTCAGGTGTTTATGGCATTACGCCTCATGCTTCAGGGCTCGTGGTGAGCATGTTGTTAAAAGGTGAGTTAGTCAGTTTAATGTCAGCCGATGTAATGGATATTGATGAAGTTGCGTTTAGGCAAGGCACTGTCAGAGCCAAACGCTTTGGCGAAATGATGGTTCCTGCTGAGCCTAGATATATTCAAGCGGTAAAAATGGGTGGCAAAGAAGTCGATGAACTCGTGTTAGCTGATATTGCCGCTGACATTATCGAGTCTATGGAAGATGAGCTTTATATCATGGGTTCAGGTAGTACCGTTGCGGCGGTTATGGAAGACTTAGGCATTGATAATACCTTGTTGGGTGTCGATGTCATTCAACATAAAGCGCTAATTGCCAGCGATGTTACTGCTAAGCAATTACTTGAACTCACAAATGATACAGAATCTTGTCCTGCTAAATTGGTGATAACCTTAATTGGTGGTCAAGGTCACATATTGGGCCGCGGTAACCAACAATTATCGCCAGAATTAATAAAACGCATAGGAAAAGACAATATTTTAATCTTAGCCACAAAAACTAAGCTTAAAGCACTTGAAGGCAGGCCATTAATTGTGGATAGTGGCGACCCTGAATTAGACAAAGCACTCACAGGCTATTACAAAATAGTCACTGGCTACCATGATTACGTGATGTACCAGGTTGCCAACCCAGATTTAGTGGAGAACTAAACCATGTTAGAACTGTACGATGCCGCATTAGAGTCTTGGATGGAAGACAGTGTTAGCAATAGCGACGATGATGCATTATTTGCGTGTGGTTATTTACAAGGTCACATAGCGGTAGTATTAGCCGAATTAGAAGTGGAAACAGAACAAGATCTACCAGCTCTGGATCTCAAGTTGGTTAAATGCTTAGCCTTGGCAAATGAAGAGTTAGAAGAACACGATTTTTCATTAGTAGAAGCTGCATGGCTGCAATTACGTCAACGTATTGTGGTTCAAGCGGCATAACCGGAAAAGATTAATCTGCTTTATGGAAAATATTCAAACGAGAGTGACAATTGGATTAGTTAATCCTAAAACCCCAGTCAATGTCGGTGGCATCATGCGTGCTGCAGGCTGTTATCGGGTCGATAATGTTTGCTATACCGGTAAACGTTACGAATTGGCCGCTAAGTCGGGTGATGCTCAATACGATGTGGACACTAAAGATGCTGCAAAGCGCATTCCTTTGGTCGGCGTCGAGTCATTACTCGATAGCGTGCCTGACGGAGCAACGATTGTGTGTGTTGATCTCGTCGTTGGGGCAACGCCATTGCCTTTATTTACTCATCCCGAAAATGCATTTTATATTTTTGGTCCAGAAGATGGCACTATTCCTCAGCAATTGATTGATGCAGCAACAGCGGTAGTTTACGTACCAACCGTTGGCTGCATGAATTTAGCTGCATCAGTGAATGTACTGCTTTATGATCGCCTTGCAAAAATGACCCAAATGGATGCTGGTGATGAGCTGATTAGACAAAGCCGCGATAATAACAATCGTACCAAAGTGAAGCATTGGTTAAAGTAATTTTCCTGAGAATACAATAAATGCCGGATGAGAAATCATCCGGCATTTTTATTTAAGCGTTTTAAGGTAAAAATTCACTGACACTGAGGGCTACCAAGTCACATAGACAAAGCGGCGGTGTTAATTGGCCTTGTTAATTAATTGTCATGATATTAAGCGCAATAGCATAAACATGCCAAATAGAAGCTTGAGAATGAGGTTATTTGCTAATGTTAGTTTTTTAGACGTGGTTTAAATGTGGAACATTCATTGATAAAAGCTTGAATTATGAACTTAAGTGGTAGAAGTTGTGTAGGAAGACAAGCGTCGAAGTGCCCTTAAATGCGAATAGTGAGGTTTGTGCTAAAGGTCAAGTAACCGTCATTAGATTGATGACTTCGTAAGACTTAATGGTTCAGAATGAAGCCTTTTTAGGAATATATAGATGTCGATATTAACGAGTTTATCTCAGTGGTTACCGTTTGGAAATATGCCAGAAATGAACGCCGAAGAGGTGTATAAGCGTCTTAAGACAAATGATATTCAGATTGTAGATGTTCGAACGAAAATGGAATGGAATAAGTCACATATCGAAGGCTCGTTAAATCTGCCCATAACAAAGCTTTCAATTGACACTATAAAACAGCTTGATCTATCACAAGAGATAACCACCGTCGTGATATGTCTATCAGCCCATCGTAGCATCCCAGGCGTTAGAAAACTTAACCAGTTCGGGTTTGAGGATGTTTATCAACTTGAGGGAGGAATGCTTAGCTGGTGGCAGTCAAAGTTGCCAACATCAACTATGACACATTAGGGCAGAGAGACTAAGTATGACGTTAATATTTTTGCATTGTTCAGGCTGTACTCGTGTTGTCTGGTTCTAACGAGTCTTTAAGGCGTATGAATGCGATCGAAAAATTCAGCTGATGATTTTGTAACAAACTAATAATCAGGTTCGTTTAATTGCACTCAACCGTCCTTCATAGTGTCACCCAGATCGATTGATATGCTTGAAGCACTTTCAGTTGTGCTATAGGAGGCGGAAAGTGAAACTATTGTTCGGATAATTGTCCTTGCCAGAGGTTATGAATAGCTGAGCCCAGCGAGTGACTGCTTTATTTAGCAATGGACATGGGTAAATGCATTAATTTAAGTTTGATGGGGTAACACTAGGAAGTTTTAAAGAGAGGAATAACAATAAAAATGGTTGCGGGAGTAGGACTTGATAAAAAACTACAACCTTCGACTCTTTATTTATAAAAGCTGAGCCCGACGATCTAGCAATTGTTCCATTATGCATCTGACAACGCTATAAATTATTTTAATTCTATTGACTAAAGAAATGGTTGCGGGAGTAGGACTTGAACCTACGACCTTCGACTCTTTATTTATAAAAAGCTGAGCCCGACGAATCATCAATTTCTAGAACCGCGTCCTATAAGACTAGACGTTTAATATTCTTATTACTAAGAAATGGTTGCGGGAG